>JAMONZ010000109.1 GCA_027066315.1 Hyphomicrobiales bacterium | reverse complement strand
TTGTGATTTTGGCAATTTCTTTTGCTTCTTTTTCTAATTCATGCCCCTCAAACATCACGCCATAATCTTTAACCGTTGTGCCACAACCCGAAGTATTGATGACAATCGCATCAAGCCCCTCGCCAGCAATCTCTTTAAACCATGCTTTGATGTTTTTTGCTCCTGTTGCGTGGCTCTCATCTGTTTTGCCCATGTGATGAGTAAGCGCACCACAGCAACCTGCCCCCTTTGCCACCACAACCTCACAACCATTGCGGGTTAGAATGCGAATTGTTGCATCATTTATATCGGTGTTTAGTACTTTTTGTGCGCAGCCTGTCATTAGAGCAATTCGCTTTATAGGCTTGCGATTGTCCTTGCCAATATTTTTGGCCTTAAAAATTTGCGGCCTATCATTTGGTGATTTTGGTGGAATTTTTTTAGGAGCAAATTCAACCATAGTGCGAAATTTTTTAGGTATCATAAAGGCAAAAGGCTTGGCTAATTTTGCACCATAAATTGAAAGCCTGAAGCGATTTGGATAGGGCAAAACCCGAGCTAAAAGCCAGCGCATAAATCTATCATCAAGAGAGCGTTTATATTTTTTTTCAACATACTCACGGCTATGATCGATCAAATGCATATAATCAACACCAGATGGACAGGTAGTCATGCAGGCTAAACAGCTTAAGCATCTATCAATATGTTTTACGGTATTTTCATCTGGCACACGCTCATTTTCAAGCATATCTTTTATCAGATAAATTCGACCCCTTGGGCTGTCTAACTCATCACCTAAAACTTGATAGGTGGGGCAGGTCGCAGTACACATACCGCAATGCACACAGGCTCGCAGGATTTTATCAACCTTTGCGATGCTCTTGTCTTTTAACTGCTCTTTAGTGAAACTTGTTTGCATTACTTTTCCCCAAAATTGCCCATTAAATTAGGGTTTAATATCCCGCTTGGATCGAATTTTTGACGAATTGAAGATGATAATTTTGCAACCATTTCCTGCTCTGGTTGAAACACATCTACAACCTCTCTTAATTCATCAGAGCCACGCACCAATGTTGCATGGCCACCAAATTGTTTAATGATATGGCGAACAGCGTCAGCTTGGGCATTATCTTCATCTTGTAGCTGCGCCCAAATAAGCCCACCAGCCCAATCAAAAATCATATCGGCAGCAGTTATTTTACTTAGCTGATTACTAATTGCAGGGGCATCACTTGGCTTGATCGATAATCGCCAAAGCGGTTTTTTTGAGTTTTTAAAGGTTTTGACATCACGAATAGATTGCCATAATTTTTCATGTAATTTGCCCTCAAGAATTTCAATTTTCTCACCTTTTACCAAAAGCTCGCTTAGCTTTTTAAGCCGATAATCAACTTGTGATGAAAAACCTTCAATTCTTAAACAGGTTTTTGCCTCATCTTTTTCATTAGGCAAAAAGGCAGCACCGGTTATTTCAAAGGGTGAGCCTAAAGCCTTGGACATTGTAGATATTGCTTTTTCTAGACTTTGCCCATTGATAATTAAACTTAACTCACGTTGAGCTATTGGTAATAGTTTGAGCGAAACTTCGCTTAAAACCCCAAGCGTGCCGAATGACCCTGCCATGAGTTTTACCAGATCAAGCCCTGTAACATTTTTCATCACTCGCCCGCCGTTTTTTATTATTTCGCCACTTCCATTAATAAAGCGCACTCCGATAAGTGCATCACGTGCGCCCCCCGCAATAATGCGGCGAGAGCCTGAGATATTAGCTGCAATTATTGCACCAATTGTTGGCTCACCAGATGAGTGATAAATCGCTCTATGATCCATAGGATCAAACCCCAATCTCTGTCCTTCTTTTTTGAGCAGCTTATTTATCTCTTTAATTGACGTGCCAGCCTTTGCAACTAATGTTAAAGCATCTGGTTCATATAAAGAAATACCGCTGATATTTTTAAGCGATAATATTGCATCTGTTTTTATGAAATTTCCAAGCCCTTGGCGTGTTCCGCCTCCCTTTATCCTTAGACTAATATTATCACTTTTAGCTTTTGTAATAATTTGCGCCAATTCTGCTTCGTCTTTTGGGCTAAATATTTTATCCATTATTTTGCCCCCATTTTTAGATTTTGGCGACGACTTTCGCTCAATTCTAGTGGATAAACTTTTGCAGGGTTAAGTAGCCAATTGGGATCGAAACAATCCTTAACACTCATCTGCATTTCCATATCTTCATTGCTATATTGCGAAGTCATAAGCTCACGTTTTTCAATGCCAACCCCATGCTCGCCCGTTAAACAGCCACCCACCTCAACACAAGTGCGTAAAATATCCGCCCCCAAATGCTCGGCCTTTTCAAGTTCAACTGGATCATTTGCATTATATAAAATAAGCGGGTGCATATTTCCGTCCCCTGCATGAAAAACATTAGCAACTTGCAGGTCGTATTTTTTTGATAAATCACCAATTTCACCCAAAACATAAGCAAGCTGAGATACAGGAACTGTGCCATCAAGGCAGATATAATCAGCAATTTGCCCAACCGCTCCAAAGGCAGACTTGCGACCCTTCCATATCAAAGCAGATTCTTCCTCGCTATTGCTTTGACGCAATTCAGCGGGGTTGAGTTTATTTGCAATCTTTATAATTTTATTGAGCTGATAGTCTATTTCTTCGTCGCTCCCCTCAACCTCAACAATTAATAATGCCTCAACATCGGGATAACCAGCACCAGAGAATTTGTCAGTTGCAACAATCGTAAGTCTGTCCATATATTCAATCGCAACGGGTAAAATCCCTGCCTTGATAATGTCGGCAACACATGTGCCAGCGGTGCGTGGATCATCATAGCCAATTAGAACAGGTCTTGCACCCTCAGGCTTTGCTAAAATTCGTAAATATGCCTCGGTGACAATGCCCAACTGCCCTTCTGAGCCACAAATAAGCCCCAATAAATCATACCCCAAGGCATCAAGATGTGCGCCGCCGATTTCAACAATTTCACCATCTGCCAACACCATAGTAACGCCCATAAGATTATTGGTGGTAACGCCATATTTAAGGCAATGCGCCCCACCTGAATTCATCGCTATATTACCCGCAATAGCACAAGCTAATTGGCTTGAGGGATCAGGTGCATAAAAAAATCCATCTCCCTCTACTGCACCTGTTACCGAGAGATTTGTTACTCCAGTTTGCACTTTTATAAAGCGGTTATCTGTATCAATTTCTAAAACTTTAGTTAGCCTATTTGTTCCCAAAATTATGCTATCTTTAGTTGGCAAAGCACCACCTGCCAAAGATGTGCCAGAGCCACGGGGCACAACCGGAACTCCAAGCCTTAGGCAGGTTTTCATAATTGCTGAAACTTCTTGTGTATTGCGGGGCAGAACCACCGCCAAAGGTGAGCAGCGATAAGCAACCAATGCATCACATTCATAAGCTAGTGTTTCTGATTTCTCAAAAATCACTGCATCATGGGGTAATATCTCCTTTAGAGCCGCAATAATTTCACTTGAGCGATCAAGGATAGATTGATCTGGTTCTGGCATTACTATTGTTGACATGCGGGAATCCAATTTTAAAGGTGGCTTTATGTTTAAACTAGCTTAGCCTGTAATATTATTAGTTGCAATTTTTCTAATTAAAAAATGAAGTGAGTAAAATATAAATAATAGTTGCGGGGTTTTTCACTTTAGGTTGGATTTGTGTTTTAGTTTGCATTAATGATTTTAAAAAACCTACATAGGAGTTTAGGCCATGACAAAATTTCGCAAAGAATCAGATAGTTTTGGTGTTTTAGAAGTACCAAGTGATAAATATTTTGGGGCGCAAACTGCTCGCTCTTTGATAAATTTCCCCATTGGCATAGAAACTCAGCCAGTGCCGATAATTCGTGCGCTTGGCATTATTAAACAGGCTTGCGCTCGCACCAATAAATCGCTTGGAGTGATTGATGCAAAATTGGCTGATGCCATCGACAAAGCAGCGGGCGAAGTTGTTGCTGGGAAATTTGATGATAATTTTCCGCTTTCTGTTTGGCAAACAGGCTCTGGCACGCAATCTAATATGAATGCTAATGAGGTAATTTCAAACCGTGCAATTGAAATTTTGGGCGGTGAATTGGGATCAAAAAAACCTGTCCACCCAAACGATCATGTCAATATGGGGCAGTCATCAAATGACACCTTCCCCACTGCTATGCATATTGGTGCTGCAGTTGAAATTAGCCAAAGCCTTATCCCTGCTCTTGAGCATTTAAGAGATGGGCTAGCGGCAAAGTCAAAAGAATTCTCGCATATTGTAAAAATTGGCAGAACCCATACGCAAGACGCAACACCACTAACTTTAGGGCAGGAATTTTCAGGCTATGTGGCGCAGGTTGAGCTTGGCTTAGAGCGGGTGAAACAGGGTCTTATTCGCCTATTTGATTTAGCCCAAGGTGGCACAGCGGTTGGCACTGGCTTAAATTCCAAAGTTGGATTTGATGAGGATTTCGCAAAAGAAGTTGCAAATATCACTAAGCTACCATTTCGCACAGCAGACAATAAGTTTGAAGCATTAGCTGCTCATGATGCGCTAGTTTTTGCTCATGGTGCGCTAAACACAGTTGCGGCTTCATTGTTTAAAATCGCCAATGATATTCGCCTGCTAGGCTCAGGCCCTCGCTCGGGCCTTGGAGAGTTGCAATTGCCAGAGAATGAACCAGGATCATCGATTATGCCGGGTAAGGTAAACCCAACCCAAAGCGAAGCACTAACCATGGTTTGCACGCAAGTTTTTGGTAATCAAACCACAATTTCAATGGCTGGCTCGCAAGGGCATTTTGAACTTAATGTCTATAAGCCTGTTATGTCTTATGCCTTTTTACAGTCAGTAAGATTGCTAAGCGATGGCGCACGCTCATTTAACGATAGATGCGTTATTGGCATAGAGGCAAATGAGAAACAGATAAAAGCACTAGTTGAACGCTCGCTAATGCTGGTAACTGCACTAGCCCCAAAAATCGGCTATGACAACGCAACAAAAATAGCAAAAACCGCCCACAAAAACGGCACGACTTTAAGAGAAGAAGCGGTTGGATTGGGGTTTGTAAGCGAGGTAGAATTTGATGAAGTAGTCAGACCTGAGCTGATGTTGGGGCCGAATGCTTAGGTTATTTTTGTAGTATTCACTCAAATAAAGGCATTGTCAGATCGATATTAATTTTTATCAGGGCGCAAACGCAAGGCGTTAATCCCTATAGCACAAACTTGCTTAAATCTGCATCTTCAACCAAAGCACCTACTTGTTTTTTTACAAATGCAGCATCAATTTTAATGCTCTCACCATTTTTATCTGGTGCATCAAAAGAAATATCCTCTACCAAACGCTCCATCACTGTTGATAAACGCCTTGCGCCAATATTCTCTACATTAGAGTTAACGGTGACAGCCGCATCGGCAATGGCATCAATGGAGTTTTTTGTAAATTCAAGCGTTACGCCCTCGGTTGCCAAAAGGGCAACATATTGTTTTATCAACGAGGCATCAGTATCTGAGAGAATTTTAATAAAATCCTCTTTTGTTAATGCTCGCAATTCGACCCTTATAGGGAGACGACCCTGCAACTCGGGTAATAGATCAGATGGTTTTGCAACATGAAAAGCACCCGAAGCTATGAAGAGTATATGGTCGGTTTTTACAGGCCCATATTTGGTTGAAACAGTTGTTCCCTCAATTAAAGGCAACAAATCTCTTTGCACTCCCTCACGAGAAACATCGCCGCCAGAACGACCCTCACGCACGGTCACTTTGTCTATTTCATCTAAAAAAACAATGCCGTGATTTTCAACCAAATCAATTGCATCTTGATTTAGCTGTTCAATATCAAGCAATTTATCGGCCTCTTCATTGACCAAAAGTTTATAGCTATCTTTGACTTTAAGGGTCTTTTTTACACCTTGTGAGCCAAATGCTTTACCAAGCATATCACCAATATTTATCATGCCCATAGAGCCACCGGGCATGCCTGGAATATCCATCATTGGTGAGCCAGCAGAGCTGGCAGCAATTTCAACTTCAATTTCTTTGTCGTCCAAATCATTTTCACGTAGTTTTTTTCTAAAACTTTGACGGGTAGAAGCTGAGGCAGTTGTGCCAACTAATGCATCAAGCACTCGCTCTTCGGCATTTATATGCGCTTTTGCTTGCACTTGTTTTCGTCTTTTTTCTTGTAAAAGCGAAATGCCAATTTCAACTAAATCACGTACAATTTGCTCAACGTCCCTTCCAACATATCCAACTTCGGTAAATTTTGTTGCCTCAACTTTAATGAAAGGTGCATTTGCTAGACGAGCCAAGCGTCGAGAAATCTCGGTTTTCCCAACCCCAGTTGGCCCAATCATAAGAATGTTTTTTGGTGAAACCTCACGGCGTAAATCATCTGGCAATTGCTGTCTGCGCCAACGGTTTCGCATGGCAATTGCAACGGCTCGCTTGGCATCTTTTTGCCCAACAATATAGCGGTTAAGTTCGGATACAATTTCACGTGGTGAATAATTTGTTTCACTCATTTTTTACCTATCTTTATCAAAGAATTTTACCATTAAATATTCATCATAATATATATTGTTGATATAGAGCTTTTTTGGTTCTACTCCATATATTTCAAAATCTAATTTCTTATACAGCGAAATTGCCGCTTCATTGTGTGTGCAAACAGCAATATAAATTTGCCTAACTTTTATTTTTGCATGCTCAATTATTGCATTCATTAATTTTGTGCCAATACCTAGACTTTGCTTATCTTTTTTCACATAGACTTGATAGATATGAGCATAATGCTCCATATGCTTTCCTTCAGCTTGTGCAAAAATAGCAATTGCGGATAATTCTTTATCCAAATAAGCTCCAAAAACATTATGTTTTTTAATCATTTTCACAAAAGAAACATGATCTTCCTTTATGGCATCTTCATAAGATGTGCCATAATAGGTTGGAAAGTTTTGTAGGGCATGAAGCCTTAAATTACGATAATCTGCACCATCATTGGGCTTTAAAAGGCGTATTAAAAAACTCATCTATTTTGCCTTTAGGCTTTCAAGTGTCACACTATCATTTGTGTAAACGCATATTTTTGCGGCAATTTCCATTGCCTTTTTGGCAATTTCCTCTGCGTCTTTATCGCTATCTTTAAGTGCTAGTGCAGCTGAAAGTGCGTAGTTGCCACCAGATCCAATGGCCATTATGCCTTCATCTGGGGCAAGCACATCGCCAGTTCCTGTTAAAACTAACGAATCAGTTGCGCTCACAACAATCATCATTGCTTCAAGTTTGCGTAAATATCTATCAGTTCGCCAATCTTTTGCCAACTCAACAGATGCACGCATTAGCTGATCTGGATACTGCTCTAATTTTGCTTCAAGCCGCTCAAATAAAGTAAAAGCATCAGCCGTTGCACCTGCAAAACCGCCAATAACCTTGCCTCCAGCAAGAAGACGCACCTTTTTAGCACTATGTTTTATTACTGTTGGGCCTAATGAAACCTGCCCATCACCTGCAACAACAACCTTATTACCTTTTCTAACGCTTACAATTGTTGTGCCGTGCCAACCCGGAAAATTATCTTCTGCCATAAAAACTCCATTAAAAATCTTTTGCTTTAAAGCCTTAATATAAGTAGCAATATAATAATTACAAACTATCTGTTAGGATAAGGCTTTTAGTTATCAAATTAAACTGTTAAATCAATTTCAATAATTTTTGGAGTTTATTAAAAAATGCGTAAAAGCGAAATAAAAAGAAAAACTAATGAAACTGATATATTTGTTTCCATTAATTTAGATGGAACAGGTATTCGCAACATTGATAGCGGCATTGGTTTTTTAGACCATATGCTCGATCAATTGTCCAAACATTCGCTTATTGATATAGAAATAAAAGCCAAGGGCGATTTGCATATTGATTTTCACCACACGGCAGAAGATATAGGCATTGCTTTGGGTGAGGCGATTAAAGTAGCTCTGGGCGATAAAAAAGGCATCAAGCGTTATGCTAGTTCTGACTTGGTGATGGATGGAACATTAGCACGGGTTGCGCTTGATGTTTCTGGTCGCCCGTTTCTTGTTTGGAGAGTGAATTTCACCCGTGATAAAGTTGGTGATATGGATACGGAATTATTTCAAGAATGGTTTAACGCCTTTGCAATGAATGCAGGAATTACTTTACATGTTGAAGTTCCCTATGGTGATAATAATCACCATATTGCAGAAAGTTGCTTTAAATCTTTGGCTAAGGCCTTAAGAATTGCGCTTGAAATTGATCCGCGTAGTCCAAATAGCATACCCTCTACTAAGGGCAGTTTATAATTTTTTAAAGCAGGATAAAAATGTCTATTTATCGAGTGTTACAAACACCAAATAAAAATCAAGAAATGATTAACTCTATTATTAGTGATGATGATAGTTTGCTGATAAAAGAAAAATTCTCTTGGTTTGCTTTTTTATTGCCGCCTATTTGGGCGATAGCAAATAACCTATGGGTTGAATTAATTTTATTCATTGCAGCAGTGATTTTTTTAAGCCTATTAAACCCAATCATCGGCTCAGAGGCGAGCTTTTGGTTATATATTCTTGGTAGTTTTTGGATTGGGGTCGAGGCTTGCTCTATTTTGACAAGGTCAAAAAAGCGTAAGGGTTTTGTTGCAATGGGTGATTTACTTGCCCAAAATGATGAAGAGGCATTTGCCTCATGGGTGAATTCTTCTCTTGATTTTACAAATAAAAAACATGAAGAAATTTTGCAGGAAAACCCTAAATGAGCAGATATATCGCCATAATTGATTATGGCTCTGGTAATTTAAGGTCAGCCCAAAAAGCATTGCAATTAGCTGCAAAAAACCTTGATTTACCTATAGAGATAATCGTTAGCAATAGGCCTGAGGTAATTGATAAAGCTGAGCGAATTGTGTTGCCCGGAGTTGGCGCATTTGCTGATTGTTATAATGGTTTATTCTCAATTGCCGATATTGGCTCTATTTTAGAGCAGCGCATTATCAAACAGGGTTTGCCGTTTCTTGGAATTTGTGTTGGCATGCAGTTAATGGCAGAAACAGGGCATGAAAAAGGGGAGCATAAAGGTTTAGGCTGGATTAAGGGTGATGTAAGAGAAATAAAGCCAAGTAATAAAAGCCTAAAAATTCCTCATATGGGTTGGAATGAAATTATATTTAACCAAGATCATGTCTTGCTTGAAAACCTAAGTGATGGACTAAATGGGCAGCATGCTTATTTTGTTCATTCGTACCAAATGCAAATAAAAAATCAAAATGACTTGCTAGCAAGTTGTGACTATGGCGGAGAGATTACTGCCATGGTTGGCAAAGATAATATTGCTGGCACGCAATTTCACCCCGAAAAAAGCCAAAAATTTGGCATCACCATATTAGAGAATTTCTTAAGGTGGAAACCATGATTTTATTTCCTGCAATTGATCTTAAAGATGGCCAATGCGTGCGTCTAAAACTTGGCGACATGAACCAAGCCACTGTTTTTAATGATAGTCCTGCAAATCAAGCAAAATCCTTTGAAGATCAGGGTTTTGAATATCTGCATGTAGTGGATCTTAATGGCGCATTTGCAGGTGAAAGCATTAATGGCTCAGCAGTTGAAGAGGTTTTGGCAGCAGTTGATTTCCCTGTGCAATTGGGTGGTGGAATTCGTACACTTAAGCAGATTGAGGCTTGGCTTGATAAGGGCTTAGCTCGAGTTATTCTGGGCACAATTGCACTTAATGACCCCGAATTAGTCAAGCAAGCGTGCAAGAAATTCCCAAACCAAATAGCGGTTGGCATTGATGCCCGAGGTGGCAAGGTTGCAGTTGAGGGTTGGGCTGAAACTTCATCTCTTAGCGTTTTTGAAATGGCAAAACGATTTGAGGGCGCAGGAGTAAGCGCAATAATTTATACCGATATTGATAGAGATGGAATTTTGACTGGCATTAACTGGGATTCAACCCTTGATTTAGCAAAATCAGTTTCAATCCCCATAATTGCATCAGGTGGGTTGGCTTCTATGGATGATATTAAAATAATGGCAAAGCCAAATATGCAAATCTTAGAGGGGGCAATTTCAGGCCGTGCGCTTTATGATGGACGAATTGATGTAAAAGAGGCACTTGGCTTGCTTAAGGCTGTTTCAGTATGAGCCTTAAAACCAGAATAATTCCTTGCCTTGATGTCAAAGATGCACGCACCGCCCGCAGCAACTATGTTGCGAGGACGGGCAAACAAGGATGCACCGCCCGCAGCAACCATGTTGTGAGGACGGGCAAACAAAAGATCGGCCACACTGTGGAGGTATTTTTATTATGAGCCTTAAAACCAGAATAATTCCTTGCCTTGATGTTAAAGATGCACGCACCGCCCGCAGCAACTTTGTTGCGAGGACGGGCAAACAAGGATGCACCGCCCGCAGCAACCATGTTGTGAGGACGGGCAAACAAAAGATCGGCCACACTGTGGAGGTATTTTTATTATGAGCCTTAAAACCAGAATAATTCCTTGCCTTGATGTTAAAGATGGCCGCGTTGTTAAGGGCGTTAATTTTGTTAATTTGGTTGATGCTGGTGATCCTGTTGAGGCGGCAATTGCTTATGATAGTGCAGGGGCAGACGAGTTATGCTTTTTAGATATTACGGCAAGCCATGAAGGGCGTGATACTATTTTTGATGTAGTTGAGCGCACGGCCGAGCATTGTTTTATGCCGCTAACAGTTGGCGGTGGAGTAAGAACAATTGAGGATATTCGCAAACTTTTATTATGCGGAGCTGATAAAGTAGCAATTAATTCGGCGGCGGTGAATGATCCAGATTTTATTAATCGGGCAAGCGACAAATTTGGTAATCAATGTATTGTTGTTTCGGTCGATGCAAGAAAAGTAAAAACTTTGGATAATATTCAAAATAAGTGGGAAATTTATACTCATGGCGGGCGCAAAGCTAGTGGTCTTGATGCGCTTGAGTTTGCTTTGGATATGGAGAAACGAGGTGCGGGAGAATTGCTTGTTACTTCAATGGATCGTGATGGCACAAAAATTGGTTTTGACCTAGAGTTAACACAAACAATAGCCGATGCAGTAAAAATACCCGTGGTTGCCTCTGGTGGAGTTGGCAATTTAAATCATTTGGTTGAGGGGGTAAAACAGGGGCATGCAAGTGCCGTGCTTGCGGCTTCAATTTTTCACTTTGGCACTCATTCTATTTCTGAGGCAAAAGAATATATGGCAAAAAATGGCATAGAAATGCGCCAAGATTAATAAAAAATACAAGGGATATTCATTTATGGGTTTTACTTTTGAAAATTTAAACGAGCGGATTTTGCAAAGAGCAAATGCTTCGAGTAAAGATTCCTATACTGCGCAATTGCTTGAGAAGGGAATAAATAAATGCGCTCAAAAATTAGGGGAAGAAGCAGTAGAAGCTGCAATTGCGGCGGCCAGCGGTAATAAAAAAGAACTTATTGGCGAGGCTTCAGACGTAATTTATCACCTGCTTGTTTTGTTAAAAGCTAGCAATATATCGCTTGATGAGGTGATGGCTGAATTAGAAAATCGTACCGCTCAATCTGGCCTAAATGAAAAAGCATCACGTTAGGAAATAAATATGGATTTTTCTCCCTATCATCAGTTCACTAAGCAGCAATGGGCAAAATTGCGTGATGGCGAACCAATGACGCTTGATGAAGGTGATGTTGAAAGATTGCGTGCGCTTAATGACCCTATCTCATTGATTGAGGCTCAAGAAATTTACTTACCACTTACTAGGCTTTTTTCATTTTATGTTGAGGCGGTGCAAGGCTTGCATATTGCGGCAACAAAATTTTTGGGAACTAATGGCGAAAAAGTACCATTTATTTTTGGGGTTGCTGGCTCGGTTGCAGCTGGCAAATCAACAACAGCACGTATTATGCACGCTCTTTTGCAACGTCTGCCTAATTCCCCAAAGGTTGAATTGGTTACAACAGATGGGTTTTTATTATCAAATAAAGAACTTGCAAAACGTGGCCTGATGGAGAAAAAAGGTTTTCCTCAAAGTTATGATA
Organism: Hyphomicrobiales bacterium; assembly: GCA_027066315.1. Lineage (GTDB taxonomy): Bacteria > Pseudomonadota > Alphaproteobacteria > Rhizobiales > Devosiaceae > S141-66. Next base: position 47,479 of record JAMONZ010000109.1, on the reverse strand, counting down.
GGGCGGGATTTGTTAATTTTTTAGCGCAAATAAAATCTGGTAAAGCCAATGTTAGCGTCCCTGTTTATTCGCATTTGATTTATGATATTGTTGAGGGGGAGAAAAAAATTATTGATCGCCCAGATATATTAATTGTTGAGGGTCTTAATATTTTACAGGCGGGTGAATTGCCAAAAGATGGCAATCCGATTTTATTTGCATCGGACTTTATTGATTTTTCAATTTATATTGATGCAGATGAAAATGATCTAAAAAGCTGGTTTATTGAGCGTTTTCATCGTTTAAGAAAAACTGCCTTTCTTGACCCAACTTCATTCTTCCATCAATTCTCAAAACTATCAGAAGCTGAAGCACTTGAGTTAGCATTAAAATTTTGGAACTCAATAAATCTGCCAAACCTAAGGCGAAATGTTCTGCCAACTCGTGGACGAGCTGACTTGATTTTAACTAAAAGCTCTGACCATACAATCAATCATGTGGCATTAAGAAAACGCTAGGGTATTTTTTTTAACTAGCTCTTTTCATCTCACTACGTCCAGCATTCACAATGTCATATATCTGACATGAGTGATGTAAATTTATATTATTCCTAGTCAAATAAGTTTTTTAATTTAGTGAAAAAACCAGATGATGTCGGGCTGTTTTTTTCGTCTGATATTTTTTGAAACTCGCTTAATAATTCTTTTTGCTTTTTTGAAAGATTTTGCGGGGTTTCAATATCCATTTGAACATATAAATCGCCCATTTGCGATGCCCTAAGCACGGGCATGCCTTTGCCTTTTAGGCGCACTCTTTGGCCTGGTTGCATACCGGGGGTGACTTTTACCTTAGCTTGATTGCCACCAAGAATTGGTACTTGAAATTCACCGCCAAGTGCTGCAGTACTCATAGTAATTGGCACTTGCACATAAAGATCTGCGCCATCACGTTCAAATAATTCATGCTCTTTTATTGTAATAAAAATATAAAGATCGCCATTTGGCCCTCCTCGCATTCCCGCTTCTCCCTCGTTTGAGAGGCGAATACGAGTGCCATCTTCAATTCCTTTAGGAATATCAACAGATAGTTTTCGGCTTTGTTGTTTGCGACCTTGTCCATGGCAATCCGTACATGGTTGATCCATGGTTTGCCCGCGCCCATTACAGCTATGGCATGTTCGCTCAATCGTAAAAAACCCTTGTGAAGCACGCACTTTGCCATGCCCATTACATGTTGAGCAGGTAGACATGTCAGTACCAGGCTTTGCCCCTGTGCTATCACAAGTTTCACAAGCTATAAGAGATGGAACATCAATTTCTACTGTTCGTCCAGCAAAAGCATCTTCTAATGATACTTCAAGATTATATCTAAGGTCAGAACCTCTAAGGCTAGATGGACGTTCACGTCCTCCTCTTGCGCCTGCTGCACCACCCATGAAATCGCCAAAAATATCTTCAAACATATCACCCATTGAAGAAGAAAAGTCAGGGCCAAATCCGTGTGCGCCACGCCCTGCACCTGCACCACCATTTTCAAATGCTGCATGCCCAAATCTATCGTAAGCAGCACGTTTTTGTGGGTCTTTTAGCATCTCATAAGCTGCGCTAACTTCTTTAAATTTAGATTCAGCATCCTTATCATCAGAATTACGATCTGGGTGATATTTCATCGCTAATTTGCGATAAGCAACCTTAAGCGATTTCTCATCTGCGTCTTTAGATACGCTTAAAATTTCGTAAAAACATCGCTTGGTCAATTGTCATCTCTTTAAAAATTGCAAAAAGCAACGGGGGCTTATGCCCCCGAAACAAATCATTAGTTTAGCTGTTTAGGCATTATTTTGAATTTTGCTCATCATCAACATCATCAGAAACTTCTTCAAAATCTGCATCAACAATATCATCTTCAGCAGCGGCATCAGATGCCGCATCACCTTCTGCTTCTGCTTGTTGAGCTTTATACATTGCCTCACCAAGTTTCATTGCAGCTTCTGAAAGTGCTTCAGTTTTATTTTTAATTTCAGCAGCTGAGCCATCTTCAAGTGCAACTTTTGCATCCTCAAGAGCCTCCTCAATTGCTTCACGCTCCTCAGATCCAACCTTATCACCATATTCTTTAAGTGATTTTTCAGTTGAATGAACAAGGCTTTCAGCTTGATTTTTTGCTTCAACAATTTCACGTTTTTCTTTATCAGCCTCAGCATTAGCCTCAGCTTCCTCAACCATGCGTTCAATGTCCTCGTCACTTAGGCCACCAGACGCTTGAATAGTGATTTGTTGTTCTTTTCCTGTGCCTTTGTCTTTGGCAGAAACATTAACAATACCATTAGCATCAATATCAAAAGAAACTTCAATTTGCGGTATTCCACGTGGAGCTGATGGAATGCCCGTTAGATCAAAACGACCAAGGCTCTTGTTATCAGATGCCATTTCACGCTCCCCTTGGAACACATTAATGGTTACAGCTGATTGGTTATCTTCTGCAGTAGAAAAAGTCTGGCTTTTTTTGGTTGGAATAGTTGTATTGCGATCGATTAAACGAGTGAATACGCCACCCAATGTTTCAATACCAAGTGAAAGCGGGCTAACATCAAGTAGCAATACGTCTTTAACATCGCCTTGCAACACGCCTGCTTGAATTGCTGCACCAAGTGCTACAACTTCATCTGGGTTAACGCCTTTATGTGGCTCTTTGCCAAAAAATTCTTTAACGGCCTCTTGCACTTTTGGCATACGAGTCATGCCGCCAACCAAAACCACTTCGTCAATTTCACCAGCTTTAATGCCAGCATCTTTTAATGCTGATTTACATGGCGCAATTGTGCGTTTGATAAAGTCTTCAACAAGACCTTCAAATTTAGCACGTGTTAATTTTAGCTGTAGATGTTTTGGTCCCGAAGCATCGGCTGTAATAAATGGCAAGTTAACTTCGGTTTGTGTAGAGCTTGAAAGCTCAATTTTAGCTTTTTCTGCAGCTTCCTTAAGACGTTGTAAAGCCATCTTGTCTTTTTTAAGATCAATTCCTTGATCGTTTTTAAATTCATCAGCAAGATATTCAACCAAACGCATATCAAAATCTTCACCACCAAGGAAAGTATCACCATTAGTAGATTTAACTTCAAATACACCATCGCCAATTTCAAGAATTGAAACATCAAATGTTCCGCCACCAAGATCATAAACTGCAATAATGCCAGAATTTTTCTTGTCCAAGCCATAAGCAAGTGCAGCCGCAGTTGGCTCGTTAATAATGCGTAAAACTTCAAGTCCAGCAATTTTACCAGCATCTTTAGTTGCTTGGCGTTGGCTATCATTAAAGTATGCAGGAACGGTGATAACCGCTTGGGTTACATCTTCACCCAAATAGCTTTCAGCAGTTTCTTTCATCTTGCCTAAAATCATGCCAGATACTTCACTTGGTGACATCGCTTTGCCATTAACTTCTACCCAAGCATCGCCATTGTCGCCTTTAACAATTTTATATGGCACAAGTTTTTTGTCTTTTTTCACCATTGGATCATCAAAACGACGACCAATAAGACGTTTTACTGCAAATAATGTACCCTCTGGATTAGTAACAGCTTGGCGTTTTGCAGGTTGCCCAACTAAACGCTCACCGTCATTTCCAAATGCGACCATAGAAGGGGTTGTGCGTGCGCCTTCAGCATTTTCAATAATTTTTGGCTCTTTCCCATCCATGATAGCAACACATGAATTGGTTGTTCCCAAATCAATACCAATAACTTTTCCCATTGTTTTTACCTTTATTTTTAGCAAACTATTTAAAAAATCCCACTTAAATAGGCGGCAATTTTATTTCTAGTTCCAAATTATACATTAAATTAAACTTTGATTTTATTACAAAGCATTGTTGAGGCGTATATAGGAGGCTCTTGCCCACCCTTCAAGCCTTTTTAACTTAAAAAATTCTCACTTTGATATTTTTAAGCTCTCTTATCTATATGCACCGATGAAAGGTCACTTAAATTGTCTTTATTCTCGTCTGGCTCTGCCTCATCAACAAAAGCAGGCTTGCCATTGTTTTTTGCAATTCCCACCATTGCAGGGCGCAAAATACGCTCCCCTATAGCAAAGCCTGGCTGAACAACTTCGACAATAATGCCATCTGGCTTGCCTGAATTTGGAACTTCAAACATTGCTTGGTGGATATGAGGGTCAAACTTCTCACCCAAAGCTAAAACTGGCTTAATGCCATTTTTTTGTAATAATCGCTGCATCTCACGCTCTGTCATCTCAATGCCATCAATTAAAGATTTTATATGAACATCATCGCTTTGACGTAAATCTTGCGGCAAAACAACTAATGCTCGAGCTAGATTATCTGTGGCACTAAGCATATCACGGGCAAAATTTGCTATAGCAAAAGAGCGAGCCTCACCTATTTCCCGCTCGGTTCGTTTGCGTAAATTCTCCATTTCAGCAATAGAGCGTAACAATCGATCTTTTAAGCCCTCTACTTCATTACTAAGGCTTTGATTTTCAGCATTTAGTGCAGCAATTGGGTCAATGTCTGTTGCCTCTTGAGCTTGCTCGTTGTTTTGAGCAATCTCGTCCATATTTTGCAAAATATCGTTTGCCTCTTGTTCTGGAGTTTTTTTATCGTCCACGCTCATCATATCACTTTCGTTATTAGGTCTTTAGCATTTTTAAGTGCAGCTAAATATGTTGAACCTCATATCGGCTAGAATGAAAGAAATTTCAACCATTAGAATAAAATAATTTTAGCTTTTTGAAGCCATAATTTTAGAGATCACATGTGCAGTATAGTCAACTACAGGAACAATACGAGCATAATTTAATCTTGTAGGGCCAATAACCCCTAGCGCACCAACCACATTGTTTGAAACATCTTTAAATGGAGAAAGTATTATTGAAGAGCCAGAAAGAGAGAAAAGTTTATTTTCAGAGCCGATAAAAATTCTTACTCCCTGTGCTTCATCTGCTCCAGCTAAAAGATCTATCAAGCCTTGTTTGCTTTCTAATTCATCAAATAACTCACGCACTCTTGCTAGCTCGCTCGAAGCCATCGTATCATTTATTAAATTTGCTCGCCCTCTCACAATCAAAATTGGCTTTTGGTTGGCATTAGTTTTTGAAATTGTTGTCAAACCAGCTTTCACCAAACCCTTAGTCAAAAGATCAAGTTCAGCCTCATCAATTTTTTGCTGAGAAAATAAAACTTCTTTAGCTTTTGCCAAAGTGCTTCCTATTGCATGATGCGATAAATAATTAGACGCCTTGATTAATGCACTATCACTAAAACCAAGCGGAAGCTCAATTATCCGATTTTCAACATGACCATCAGCTCCAACCAAAATAGCCATTGCTGTTTGTTTATCAAGTCGGACAAATTCAATATGCTTAAGTATCATGTCGGCCTTGGTTGCAATTACCATTCCAGCCCCATTTGTTAAACCTGAAAGCATTGAACTGGCTTTTGTTAGTAAATCCTCAAATTCCTCATCATCAGCCCCTTGCGAAATTGTTGCCTTGATACTGTCTTTTTCACTCTCATCAACTGTGCCAATTTCAAGCATTGCATCAACAAAAAACCGCAATCCTTGATGGGTTGGTGCTCGGCCAGCAGATGTATGGGGGGCGGCAATTAGGCCAAGCTCCTCAAGATCCATCATTACGTTACGAACTGAGGCTGGTGAAAGGCTCACATCTAAAAGGCGAGATAATTGGCGTGATCCAACTGGCTCACCAGTATCAAGATAGCGTTCAACTAATCGCTTGAATATATTTTGTGAGCGATCATTTAGAACTTTTAAAAAATCTTTGGAAGCTGAGCTATTATTTTTTGTCATGTTGTTCAAGTTAACTCCAAACTTAAAAAATACCAACGAGTTTCTCTTGACGCACCATATAAATGACTGTTCTAAGAAAATTAAGTTTAAAAATAAAGAAAGAGTAAAGAATATGCGCCCATCAAAACGTGATAACGATCAAATGCGAGAAGTGATAATTGAGCGTGGGGTTGCTCCTCAAGCCGAGGGGTCAGCAATGATTAGTTTTGGCAATACTAAGGTTTTATGCACCGCTAGCGTTGAAACAAAGTTACCGCCTTGGCTTAGGGGCAAAGGAACAGGCTGGGTCACAGCGGAATATGGCATGTTACCACGCTCAACTGGCTCTCGTATGCGCCGAGAAGCAACAGCTGGTAAACAAAGCGGACGCACGCAAGAAATTCAACGCCTAATTGGCCGCTCGTTAAGGGCAGTGGTTGATATGGGGATATTAGGAGAAAATCAAATCACGCTTGATTGTGATGTAATAACTGCCGATGGCGGTACACGTACCGCCGCAATCACGGGTGCTTATGTTGCTCTAAGTGAAGCCATAAACTGGATGTTGGAGCGTGAATTAATCTCGCAAAACCCAATTAAAGATAATATTGCCGCTATTTCTTGCGGTATTTATCGTGGCACTCCTGTGCTTGACCTTGATTATCTAGAGGATAGCGAGGCAGAAACTGACGCTAATTTCATCATGAGTGGAAATGGTAATTTTGTTGAAATTCAAGGAACAGCCGAACAAGAACCATTTACCCGTGATGAATTAAATCAGCTTATGGATCTTGCACAAAAGGGCATAGTTGAATTAGTTGAGTTGCAAAACAAGGTGCTTGCAACAAAATGCAAGGTGCTTGCAACAAAATGAATGAAAAGTTCAAACTAAAACGAGGTGATAAACTGGTTTTAGCTACTCATAATAAGGGTAAGCTAAAAGAATTCTCTGATCTATTTGCGCCATTTGGGCTTGAGCTTATTTCTGCTGGGCAATTAGATTTGCCAGAGCCTGTTGAAGATGGGGTTAGCTTTAGGCAAAATGCTGCCATAAAAGCCCATGCCAGTGCAAAGGGCGCAAATATGATTGCCCTAGCCGATGATAGTGGGCTATGCGTTGATGCGCTTAATGGAGATCCTGGGATTTATACCGCAGATTGGGCGCAAAAACCTGATGGCTCAAGAGATTTCACTATCGGTATGAAGAAAGTTGAGGACGAATTGCAAAAAGTTGGCGCAATAAATAAAGAGCAACGAGGTGCTTCATTTAATGCCACTCTTTGCTTGGCACTTCCAACTGGTGAAGAATTATTTTTTGAAGGTAAAATTGCTGGTGAGATGATTTGGCCACCAAGGGGAGATATTGGGTTTGGCTTTGATCCAAGTTTTATGCCACAAGGGTATGACGTTAGCTTTGGGCAGATGAGCAGTGAAGTGAAACATAGCTATAAAAAAGGGCAAAAAGGACTAAGCCATCGTGCTAGGGCTTTTGCAAAACTTGTTGAGGTTGTCTGTGAATAAACAAATTTCAAACCGCTCAAATGGATTATTTGGTATTTATGTGCATTGGCCATTTTGCGTGCATAAATGCCCCTATTGCGATTTTAATTCGCATGTCCCAAATTCTCGATCCTTAGGAGCGGCATTTGATGAGCGTGAATTTGTTCAAAGCTATAAAGCTGAATTACGTCATTTTGCTAAATTAAAACCCAATGAAACTATCAATTCAATATTTTTTGGCGGCGGCACGCCCTCGCTTATGTCACCTCAAGCAGTGGGGGCAATTCTAGATGAAATAGCCTCGCTTTGGTCAATTGATGAAAATGTAGAAATTACGCTTGAGGCCAACCCAAATTCAGCAGAAGTAGCACGCTTTAAGGGTTATAAAGCCGCAGGAGTAAACCGAATTTCAATCGGGGTGCAATCTTTGCGTGATGAGCCTTTAAAGGCCTTGGGTCGGGCGCATTCTGTATCTGAAGCAAAAAGCGCAGTTGCCATTGCTCAAAGTATATTTGAGCGGTCATCTTTTGATCTCATCTATGCTCGCCCTGAGCAGAGCCTTGAAGATTGGCGGGTGGAGCTTAATGAGGCTCTAGATATGGCGGCTGGGCATATTTCTCTCTATCAGCTTACAATTGAGCAAGGGACAAGGTTTTTTGACCTGCATCGGGATAAAAAAATCATCATGCCAAACACAGATTTAAGTGCTGATTTTTATGCATTAACAAATGAGCTTTGTAGTGAAGCTGGCTATCCTGCTTATGAAATTTCAAACCATGCCATGCGGGGCGAAAAAAGCCTTCATAACTTACTTTATTGGCGATATGGCGAATATGTTGGCATTGGGCCGGGGGCGCATGGTCGATTGATTATTGATGATGTACGCTTTGCTACAGCAAACGAAAAAATTCCTCAAGTTTGGCATAAAAATGTCTATGCCAATGGGCATGGTTTGGTAACGAATGATAAACTCACATGGGAAGAAGAGGGCGATGAGTTGTTGCTAATGGGTTTGCGACTTAGTGAGGGGATTGATCCTAAGCGGTTTGAATTACTCTCAGGACGCTCATTAAGCCCAGAGCAAATTGAAGATTTAAAGGGATATGGTTTTGTTGAACAGCTCAAAAATGGCTTTTTGCGTGTAACAGATAGTGGCTTTAGTGTGCTTGATGCAGTGGTTGCAGATTTGGCAGCTTAGATAATTTGTCTACTGATAAACTAATTCTTTCGCTCACCAAAATATTTAACGACTGCCCTTAAACCATCGGCTTTCTCATCAAAATCCTCAAGCGAAATAATGGCTTGTTGCACAATTTTCTCAAGCTGATTTTGAGCTTCCTTTAAGCCAATTAACGAGATAAGCGTTGACTTGCCTTTTTCTTTATCCTTGCCAGTGGCCTTGCCCATCTGCTCTTTTGTTGCTGTTTCATCAAGAATATCATCGGCAAGCTGAAATGCTTGCCCTGCCAATTTTCCATAATTACTAAGCGTTAAAAGCTCATCTTTATCAGCACCGCCAATAACTGCCCCCATGCGAATGGAAGCAACAATTAATGCACCTGTTTTCATTGCTGAAATAGTAGAGATTTCATCTTGGTTAAGCGTTTTATTCTCGCCCTCAAGATCAAATATCTGCCCACCAATCATGCCGCCAGATCCTGCCCCCTTGGCCAATTCAACAATTAATCGATTACGCATTAATGGCGAATATCCTTCCCAATTGGCCAATGTTTCAAACGCTAGGTTGAGCAAATTATCGCCTGCTAAAATGGCAGTTGCCTCGTCAAAAGCCTTATGAAGACTTGGCTTGCCTCGGCGCAAATCATCGTCATCCATTGCGGGCAGGTCATCATGAATAAGCGAGTAGCAATGCACCATTTCAACCGCAAGCCCTGCGCCTATGCTTTTATTTGGATCAATGTCAAAAATTTCAGCTGTCTTTTGAGTTAAAAAAGGGCGTAAACGCTTCCCTCCATCTAAACTGCCATAACGCATCGCATTAATTAGTTTTTGCGGAGCTTCAAAAGGTTCATTTAAACTCTCAAATTTAAGAGCTTTCTCAAGCGCAAGTTCAATTTTGTTTGCACAAATAGCCAAATCTTGATTAAAATTTTTCATGACTTTTGTTTAGCTCATAGAGTGGTTTTTTTAAACCAATCTTTTTTACAATATTTAGGGCTAGCCAAACTCGAGCGAAATATGTATAAACCGTTGAAAAATTCTAGATATTACTATAAAATCTACTTTAAAATAGCGTATTAGTTTTTTAAAGTAGTTTAAAAACAAAGATGGAGTTGCACTATGGCTGTGCCAAAAAGGAAAACCACCCCGATGAAGCGCGGTATGCGCCGTTCTGTTGATGCTCTAAAGGCAAAAGCATATGTGGAAGATAAAGACAGTGGCGAATTGCGCCGCCCGCACCATATTGACCTCAAAAGCGGCAAATATCGTGGTCGTCAAGTTTTAGAAATTAAATAAATCTTATAATAGTAATTATTAAGCGGTCATCTCTTTTGAGGTGGCCGCTTTTTCGCATCTATTTTATTGAGATTTTTAATTAAGCATTAAATGCCTGTTGCCAACCAGCGGGAACACGCTTTTGCGTAATTTTTGCTCCTGCTGAATAAGCATTAATCGGCTCATTCACTGGCGTGCGTAAAGGTTTTGGTTCAATATTTAAGGATTTATAGTCAACCATCATCTGTGTTAAAAGCGAAGCTGGCAAAGCAAAGTTGTAGTTATTATTTCGACGCTCATTCTTGCGCCGCTCAATAAAATCAGTTGAAACCCGTTTAACAATTGCAATGTTTTTTGCCATCATGCTCGCCGCTAAATTAATTAACTTTAAAGCCCATTTAATAGTTTTGGGCTTTTTCTTTGAGGTTTATTATAGCTTAAAATTAGGCTTTTGTTAGGAATTTATTAGGATATTATTAACTTTTAAAGTTAAGAGCCATTTTAAAAAACATCTTTTGCTTTGCGAAGAGCGGCAAAAACCTCAACTGACTTGTTTTTATCAACCCCCATTTTCTCAGCAATTTTTTTGTTATCACAACGTAAAAATGGGTTCATCTCTTTTTCATTTGCAAGTTTTGTAGGGATGGTGAATTTATTATTGGCAAGTTGTTTTGAAATTTCTGCTTGCCGAATTTTTAGCTTTTCATTATCAGGCTCAACAAAAAGCGCAAATTTCGCATTTGCGGCACTATATTCATGCCCACAAAAAATAAGCGTCTCATCGGGCAGCTTTTTTATTCTCTCTAGCCCCTCCCACATTATGTTTGCATCACCCTCAAACATTCGCCCACATCCAAGACTAAATAATGCATCTCCGCAAAATAGATATTTGTTACTTGGTTCAAAATATGAAATATGCCCAAGCGTATGGCCAGCTGTCTTTATTATTTCAAATTCACTTTCACCAAGTTTTATTTTATCGCCACCACTTATCAATATATCAAGGCTCTTAATCTTATCCCTCTCTAATTCTGGCCCAGTTACTTTTGCTCCATATTTTTTCTTTAGTGGAATAATTGCATCAGTGTGATCCCAATGATGATGGGTAATAAAAATATCGCTTAAGACCCAGTCCCTCTTTTCAAGGATAAGAGCAATAGCATTTTCATCTGCTGCATCAATTGAAGCAGTCGCCCCAGTTTTGCTATCGTGAACTAAAAATCCATAATTATCTTCAAAGTACCTGAAAATTTCAACTTCTAAACCCATAATATATAAAACCTTAATTGAAGAATTTGTATCATTCCCTTTAAACAATAAAGTCATTATAGTATAAATATGACACCTGATGTAAAACAAATGCTTAGCTTTTATAATTCGCCTTTGGGTCGAAGAACTCGCAAACTCTTGCTCAAACAAGTAAAAATATTAAGTTCTGATATAAGTAATAAAAGAGTTTTAGGAATTGGCTTTTCAACCCCATATCTACGCTTTGCGCTTGAAAAAGCCGAGCGAGTAACGGCGGTTTTACCTGCAAGAATGGGAGTTTATGCTTGGCCAAAGAATGAGGCGAATAAAACTGTGCTTTGTGATCCGCTAGAAATGCCTTTTTGTGATTCATCAATTGATTTAATAATTGCGGTACATAGTTTTGAATATATCAGTGATAGCGAAGAATTTATGCGAGAATTGTGGCGAATTGCCGCACCAAATGCAAATTTAGTTGTTATTGTGCCACGACGGCATGGGTTATGGGCGCAACGTGATAATACTCCGCTGGGTTTTGGCCACCCTTTTTCACGCTCTCAACTTGATAATTTGCTTCGCAATCATTCTTTTGTTCCGCAAGTGTGGAGTGATGCATTGTATTTAGCTCCTTCAAACTCACCATTATTGCTTAAATCTGCTCATATTTTTGAACAAATTGGGCGTTTTTTAGGAGCAACATTTGCCTCAGCAATGTGTGTTAGCGCACAAAAACAGCTTTTCCCCGCAATCCCTCGTCGTAAAAAGCGACAGCGTTTAGTAAGAATGCCAGTCTTAAAGCCGCAAACAGCAATTGAATTGCCAGCAATTGAGTTATCTAAAATCAAGATAAAATAAATATAGTGTTTTTTTACTTTTAGCCATAAACAATAGACTAGATTTTAGATTTATAATTTTAACAAAGAATATTTCATGAGTGATTTTCCAAAGCCTCAATCAGGAATTTTAGAGATTGATAATTATGTGCCAGGGCGAAGCAAAGCTCCATCTGGTATGAAAACAATTAAATTATCATCTAATGAAAGCCCACTAGGAGCTAGCCCAAAGGCTATTTTAGCATATAAAAATGCGGCTGAAAATCTGGCTAATTATCCTGATGCCAAATCATTAGAGTTGCGTGAGGCATTGGCAAAAAAGCACAATATAAATGCAAAAAATATTGTAATTGGTTCTGGCTCAGACGAATTATTACACCTTCTAGCTCAGATATATTTAGGCCAAGGAGATGAGGCTATCATTAGCGAATTTGGTTTTTTGGTTTACCCAATCATTACCAAAGGCGCAGGGGCAACTCCTGTTTTTGCTAAATCAAATAATTATCACACTGATGTTGATGCAATTTTAGCGATGGTGAGCAAAAAAACAAGAATAGTGTTTTTAGATAATCCAAATAATCCAACTGGCACATATTTAAATGCTGATGAATTAGTGCGATTACATAGCGGGCTTCGTCCTGATATTTTATTGGTTATTGATAGTGCCTATGCTGAATATGTTGATGCAAATGATTATGCAGCTGGAATTGAGTTAGTTAAGAACACTAAAAATACGGTCATGGTTAGGACTTTTTCAAAAATTGGTCTGGCAGCTTTGCGGCTTGGCTGGCTTTTTGGCTCAGAGCATATAGTTGATGCACTCAATCGGTTACGAGGGCCATTTAACGTGAATATGGCGGCGCAAGCGGCTGGCGTAGCGGCGTTAAATGATGATGATTTCACCCAAAAATTGGTTGCCAATAACCAAAAATGGCGGAGCTGGTTAAGCGATGAGCTAAGCAGTAATTCTCTTAGAGTTTTGCCCTCGCAAGCTAATTTCATCACGGTGATATTTCCTGATGAGAAAAGCATAAACGCAAAAAAAGCCGATGAAATTTTGTTGCAAAATGGCCTAGTAACTCGCCAGTTAGATGCGTATGGCCTGCCAGATGCCTTGCGCATTTCTATCGGTACAAAAGAAGCAATGGAGCAGGTTGCTTTAATATTGAAAAAATTTATTAGCGGAGAAAATAATGTTTAATAAAATTACGCTGATAGGAATTGGGCTTATTGGCTCATCAATTGCTTTGGCCGCTAGGCAAAAAAACTTAGCAAAACATATTGCAATTTCAACCCGTAGTGAAAAAACCCTGCAAGAAGCAAAAAATCTTAATCTTGGCGATAGTTATTATAGTGATGTAAAACAAGCCGTTAAAAATGCAGATCTAATAATTCTTTGCACTCCTGTTGGTGTGTTTGAAAATATTATGAAAACAATTGCGCCATCTATAAAGCAAGGTGCAATTATTTCTGATGTTGGCTCAGTAAAGGCGCATGTGCAAAAAGTAATTAGCCCATTATTACCAAAAGGGGTGCATTTTGTTCCTGCTCACCCAATGGCAGGCACTGAATATTCAGGCCCAAGTGCTGGCTTTCCCTCATTATTTGAGGGGCGTTGGTGCATGCTAACCCCTAGTGAAAATCAATCAAAAATGGCGATTAAAAAACTAAGTGATTTTTGGAGAGAGCTTGGCTCGCAAGTTGAAATTATGGATGCTGAACATCATGATTTAATTGTGGCAATTACTTCGCATGTTCCCCATTTAATTGCCTATAATATTGTTGGCACGGCGTCAGAATTAGAAACAGTTTCAAAGTCTGAAGTAATAAAATATTCGGCGGGTGGTTTTCGTGATTTTACTCGTATTGCCGCCTCAGACCCTGTGATGTGGCGAGATGTTTTTTTGACCAATCGTGATGCCGTTTTAGATATGCTTGGCAGATTTCTTGGTGATTTAGATAAGTTAAAAATTGCAGTTGAAAAAGGTGATGGTGCTGCTTTGGAAGAGCTTTTCACTAGAACTCGGGCTATTAGAAAATCAATTATTGAAGCAGGGCAAGAAACTAGCGATGCTGATTTTGGCCGTCATGTTTAAATTTTTAGCTCTAAAATAATGGAGCTATATTTGTAATTGGTATGATACCAGTAAACAGGTTGCCTTTTATAATGCGGATATTTTGTTGATAAGAGCCATCTGGTTTTTGTGAGCCGAATATAATTGGTTGCATATTTTTTGGAATATTTTGTGAAAATTGCTCAACAATCCCATTTGATAATATCTTGAATTTTCCACTTATATGGCCTGTTTCTTCAAGTCTCATTTTGCCAGAAATATCAAAACTTGCTTTTTCTTCTTCAGCTTTAAAATGATGTAATTTTATCAAACCTTGCATTTTTTGCCATTGACTAAGAATATCTGGATTGAAAAAATTTCGAACATCATCTGGTACAGCCTCAATTTCAGCGTATAAACTAACCCTGCCTTTTGTGACATTGGCTAAAGCAATGTCCAAATTATGCCCACTAGCCTTTAGATCAAGTGTAGCGAGTGAGCGTAATTTGTCATATTTATTAGGATTATTTATAAGGCTTATTTCAAATATGTCTGAGCTGGCAAGAAGGTTTTCACCCATGAGCAGATCAAAATATTGAATATTATTTGCCTTTATTTCTAATGCCTCAAATTGAAAAAATTTGGTTGAAGCATTTGCATTAAACTCTTCCCAGCGCAATTCATGTTCACTGGCAAAAAATGCATTTGAATAATTTAATGGGCCTTGGGCCGATATTTTTACCTTGCTTGGTGAAGCCAGTGAAATTTTAGCCTTCAATTTTTTAAGGGTGAATGTTTTATCTCCATCTATAATAGTTGCATTTTGGCAAGTGGCAGCTAACTTGAATGGAAAGCCAGTAATTGTGAAGTCAGCGCAACTAATACTTGGCTGGCTTTCATCAGTTGGGTTTGCTAAAGATTTTACCTGAGCTTTAATTTTAGAGGCGGTAAAAAACCAAGTGCCGCTCCAAATAAGAAGAGCTATTATAAGAGCAACAAAAATTAAAGCGAATCGTTTCATATTTTTGGTTTATATTGTAATTTAGACTTTCTTTCGAATAGAATTTTAGTTTTTTTGGTTTTGGTTTGGTTTGATGAGTTCACAAGATAATAATTCTCTTTGGGTTTTTGGATATGGGTCGCTAATATGGCGGCCAGGATTTAAATTTTTACAAAGTCAAAAAGCTCTTTTAAGTGGAGCGCATCGCTGTTTATGTGTTTATTCTCATCATTATCGTGGAACTAAGGCTAGTCCTGGGCTAGTTTTTGGGCTGCTAAGGGGCGGCTCATGTTATGGAATGGCATTTGAAGTTGCTCAAACTAATAGGCAAGAAGTAATAAAATATCTGCGTAAGCGTGAGCAAGTTAGCAATGTTTATTGTGAAAAATACCGTAACATTCTCTTAGCTAGTGGCGAAAAGGTGAAAGCACTGACCTATTTTGCTAACACAAGTCATAAACAATTTGCTGGAAGACTTGAGTTAAACAAACAATTAGAACTTGTTGGAAAAGCTAGAGGGGAAATGGGTAGTGATTTTGATTATGTAATAAATACAGAACAGCATTTAGTCGAAATGGGTATTTCTGATAAAAGGTTGCAAATGCTTAGTCAAAAATTACAATCCCAAAACAATGCAATTTTATAATTACAGCCAGTGAATATGAGAGTTGCTAGAAGATTGTGAAACAGTTGGAACATGAGAAATATCAGAACCACGCATTAAATGCCCACCTTCAATATCCCAAGCTGCCCGCATGCGCTGCTGCCCGCTAATTCTTGCTTTAAGGCGAAGGACGCTAGAGGCAACTTTAACAGCTTTTTTAAATCTTGCTCGACTCGCTCCATCAGCAATTAAATCACTAGCTGTGCCAATCCAGCGTGGCTCATCTCCTTGCGCAATGATATAAAGGTCATGCTCCAAAAGAACAAAATCATCAATATCTTCTTGTACTAAAGAGTATGAACGCCCCGAGCCCCCTTGCCAGTTAAGACAAGCAGCTAGATTAATATCATCACTATTAAATTTTTTATCAGCAATCATAGCTTTTTCTTTACACTTCCAACAAGAACAAATATAGAACAAATTAAATCAAATGTCAAGTGTTAACTATAAATCCACTTAACATACACAATATATATGGGTAAAGGTTTATAAATTGTCAATATGTAGTTGGTTGAGAAGTTTTAATAATCGAGCTAAAATTCATCTGCACACCCAATTCAAAATATATTTTGAGGGTGGTGGGGGTTTAATTCTGCGTGTATTGGGCAAGAATTTTGCTTATGATTAGTTTGAGTAACTAATAAATTAGAGGCTCTAATCTTTGCAAACTTTGAGTGCAATTAACAAAATTATATATTTTTCAAACTTTCTTGCATAGAATGAGCCAAAATATCTGCCCATTTATTAATGCCAATTTCATCGCTTAATTCATCATTACGAATTTCTATCATTGCTCCATGTAAACCACGTTTATCACAATGCATATCCATGGTATAATGTACGCCTTGTTCTGCTGCATATGGCTCGTTCCAGCCAATGTTTTTTTGCGGATATTTACTTTTTAAATTATCGAATAATTCTTTAGTAAACTGCTGTTTTTGGTCAGGAATAAACCCAATTGGCCAAGGGCGAGGAACACCCATATAACTTGGGGTAAAAGAGTGAATGGAGACAATAATAGAATTTATACCCATCTGTTCTCTATCATCTAAAATACTGGTAATTGCATTGTGATAGGGTTGATGATAATTATCAATTCTATGCTTGCGTTGATTATCGTCAAGGTTTTTATTGCCCTCAATACTAGTATTCTCACTAAGCTGGGGGATTAAATCTTCTCGATAAAGTGCTCTATTGCAATCAACCACTAATCTTGAGATTTTTGAATGAATTAAAGGTGCATCAAACTTTTGCGATAATAATTTTGCAACTGGTAATGTGCCAAGATCCCAAGCAATATGCATTTTACGCTCAGCTTCGGTTAACCCAAGCATTTTATATTCAATAGGAATATGGTTTGAAGCATGATCTGCTAAGATAACAAAATTCGATTTACCTTTCGCATTATCAATTGCGAAATATTCCTCTTTTTTATCCCTCATCATTACAACTTCTAGACCTTAAAAACTGATTGGCAGTAAGCGAGATTTTTTTATCGCTTTGGCCGATTTTTTCTTTGTCTTTACCCTCATAATTAAGTTTATTTAATAAATGACGGATAATTTCAATTCGAGAGCGACGTTTGTCATTGGCCAAAATTACCTGCCAAGGCGCATGTCTGGAATGGGTAGCTTTAAGCATGACATTTCTAGCTAGAGTGTAATCGTCCCATTTATCTAAGGCTTTTAAATCAATTGGAGAAAGTTTCCATTTTTTAAGCGGATCATGAGCCCGATCATGAAAACGCTTTATTTGCATCTCTTTGCCAATATTGAGCCAAAACTTAAAAAAATGGATATTATCATCAACAATCATGCTCTCAAAACGAGGTGCTTCAATTAAAAAATGCTCACTTTGTGCCTTTGTGCAAAAACCCATTACGGGTTCTACCCCAGCTCGATTATACCATGAGCGATCAAATAAAGCAGTTTCGCCAGCTGAGGGAAGGTGTTTTACATATCGTTGAAAATACCATTGCGAAAGCTCTGTGTCATTTGGCTTTGGCAGGGCTATAATTTTATTGTGACGTGGGTTTAAGTTTAAAAGGAAATTTTTAATTGCCCCGCCTTTTCCTGCGGCATCACGCCCTTCAAAAACAATTGCAATTCTCTCATTTGTTTTTTGCAGATGGGCTTGTAATTTTACTAATTCAAGATGCAAATTAGCAAGCTGTTCGTCATATAAAGCTCGCTTTAGTTTTTTTGGATAAGGATAATTACCAGAGATAAAGGCGTTATTTTTTATCGCTTTGGGTAAAATAGGCTCATTTATATCAAATTTGTTAGTTTGGTTGATTATTGGCACAAATTATCTTTCTACTCTTAAGAATGATTGCTAGCGTATTTTCGCTTGATTTGCTTAAATGTGCAAGCGTTGAAATTTAAGATATTAAAAATATTAAAATCATTCAATATGATATTATTACAAAAGAACATGAACAAGCTGGACAGATATTTATGCCAATAAATAACCAAGATATAAATCAAAAGGACGCACCACGTTGGCAGGCTCGCCTATTTGATGCTCGTTTTATGCTTTTTGCCGTTTTTTTTCTCCTAGCTATTTTTACTATTACTTCTTCCATAAGCCTTGTTGTAGCTATTATTTCTTTTATCTTTTTTATTCTAGTTAGCTTGTTTATTCCCCGTAAAAAAAATTCCTTTCCCCTCTATAATGATAGGAAAGAGATTTTTGAGAATGTTCGAGAAAAAATTGCATTTCGCTTTTGTGAAACTCTCACAGATCCAACCCTCATTCTTGATGAAAAAAATATCATTATTTACGCAAACCTTGCCGCTAAAAAACAATTTATTGCAGTGAAAGCTGGTGATCCAGTTGCTTTTTTTATACGCAGTCCAGCTCTTTTGCATTCAATAAAAGATGTAAGAAATTCAACCAAAGCAAAAACTATTGAACTATATCAAGCAGGAATGAATGAAACATGGTTTGATATTTCAATTTCTTTATTAAAATTACAAAGAAAACAATCATCATTCATTGTTTTAAATATGCATGATTTAAGTGAGCAGAAACGCTCTGAGGCAATGCGATCTGATTTTATTGCTAATGCAAGTCATGAATTGCGAACCCCTCTTACTTCCATTATTGGCTTTATAGAAACTATTGAAGGGCCTGCCGCTAATGACAAAAAAGCCCGTGAAAAATTCTTAAAAATTATGCGAGCTCAAGCGGATAGAATGTCAAAACTTGTTGATGATCTTTTATCTCTTTCACGAATTGAGTTGCGTCAAAATATAAAACCAAAGTCTAAAGTTAACCTGTCTAATTTGCTCTCATTGGCAGTTGAAGAGTTGCAAAACCAAGCTAAATCCGCTCAAGTTGAAGTTATTTTAAACCTGCCAAAAGAGCCAGTTATCATAAAGGCAGATGAAGAAGAATTATTTGAGGTGTTTGAAAATCTCATTGATAACGCAATAAAATATGGCTCAGATGGAAATAAAGTAAATGTAAACTTGAATAAAAACCCTTTGAATAACAAGTTCGATTATAGCGTGAATGTCATTGATTATGGTCAAGGAATTAGTGCTGAACATGTTCCTCGCTTAACCGAGAGATTTTATCGAGTTGATGCACAAAACTCACGTAAGAAAAAGGGTACAGGGCTTGGTCTTGCAATTGTGAAGCATATTATAAATAGACATGCAGGAGAGATGATTATCACCTCAAGAGAAAATATCGGCACAAATGTTGAGGTTCTTTTAAACAAATAACAAAATGCATATACATAAGGTAACTATGTGTATATTTTAAGCTGTCATAAAACTGTTACAAAACTAAAATACTAGTTTGCTCAAGGTTGATTAATAAGACTTTGGATTATTTTCCAAAATCAAGTCAAATGAGGAAATTATGAAGTTAAAATCCTTAACAAGAATTACGGCTATTTCATTGGCAGCTATTATTGCTATAACTGGTGCAAATGCACGTGAGCAAATTCAAATTGTTGGCTCTTCTACGGTTTTTCCTTTTTCTACTGCTGTTGCTGAACGTTTTGGCCAAACAAGTGATTTTAGAACGCCAATTGTTGAAGCAACTGGCTCTGGCGGCGGGCTGAAATTATTTTGTGAAGGGTTGGGCGAAAATACACCAGACATCACAAATGCATCACGCAAAATTAAAGACAAAGAAATTGATAAATGTGTGGCAAATGGAGTCACGCCGGTTGAAGTAAGAATTGGATTTGACGGCATCGTTTTAGCCAATGCAAAATCTGGCCCAACCTTTAGTCTTTCTCGTGAGCAAATATTTGCAGCTTTGGCAAGAAAAATTGTAATAGATGGCACGGCTGTTATGAACCCTTATAATAATTGGTCGCAAATTGACCCAAGCCTTCCAAATGAAAAAATTGAAGTCCTTGGCCCGCCTCCAACTTCTGGTACACGTGACGCTTTTGTTGAACTGGTAATGGAAGAAGCATGTCAAGAAGGTATTGAGGAAGATTTTTGCGCAGATATTCGTGAAGATGGCGCATATATTGATGCTGGAGAAAATGATAATTTAATCGTTCAAAAACTTGAAGCTAACGATGCTGCAATTGGCATTTTTGGATTTTCTTTTCTCGATCAAAATACCGATGTTTTGCAAGGTGCAATTGTTGATGGAGTTGAGCCAACATTTGAAAATATTGCAGCAGGTAAGTATCGAATTTCTCGCTCGCTATATTTTTATATCAAAAAAGAACATGTTGGGGTTATTCCAGGTATTGCTGAATTTGCAGCAGAATTTACTTCAGAAAATGCTTGGGGTGATGAGGGGTATTTAGCAGAAAAAGGCCTTATCCCTCAAAATAAAGAGTTTCGTGAGAAATATAAAGCCGATGCACAAAATCTAGTGATGGTTAAAAAGAAGAATTAAAAATATAATCTGGTTGCCCTAAAAAAATTGGGGCAGTTAAACGGTAATTTGTTTGGGGTTTATTATATGATGCAAGGTTTGTTTATTCCTTTGCTTTTTATCGTCTTAGCCATAGCTCTATATTTGCTTGGCAAAATGCGAGCTATGTCTGTTTGTAACGGGCAGATTATTGATCTGCATTCAAAGCCCTCATTTCATGGCTCATATCTTGCTATTTATGCACTTGCACCAGCTTTAACAATATCACTAATTTGGCTTTTTCTAAAAACCTATCTTTCAAAATTATACGTTATTTCTCAACTTGGAGAGAGCTTTAATGCAATCCCTGCGGCTGGGCAGGCTAGTTTTTTACGCAAAGCCCGCTCATTAGCTGATGGAATTTCATTTGGAGAGCCAAGTGAATTACTTAAACAAGCATCGCTTCTATTTAGTGATTTTTACCAAGCTGGCAATATTCTTATTCTTATAATAAGTGCCATTTTAATTATCTTAGGTTCGTGGTTTGCTTATTCAAAAATCTCTCAAAAATTAAGGGCTCGCCAATTTGTTGAGCGAGCAATTTTGGTCATGCTTATTTCAGCCTCTGTCATAGCAATTATAACAACAATTGGGATTGTGCTTTCATTGGTATTTGAAAGCTATCGGTTTTTTGAAAAAGTGCCATTCATTGACTTTTTATTCGGTCTAAACTGGTCACCACAAAGTGCATTTGAGGGAGCAGGCGAGCTTGCTTCAAACCGCAATAGCGAGGTTTTTGGAGCAGTTCCAGTTTTTGCAGGCACTTTATTAATTACTCTAATTGCAATTTCTATCGCCGCCCCCATTGGTCTAATGTCAGCTATTTATCTCTCTGATTATGCTTCACGCTCAATAAGAGCAGTTGCCAAACCATTGTTAGAAATTTTAGCTGGTATTCCAACCGTTGTTTATGGGTTTTTTGCAGCTTTAACTGTTGCGCCCTTTTTACGTGGTAGTGGCGAAAATATTGGTCTTGTAGTTTCTTCCGAAAGTGCATTAGCGGCAGGTTTTGTTATGGGGATTATGATTATCCCTTTTGTCTCTTCGCTTTCTGATGATGTAATAAATTCCGTTCCGCAAAGCCTTCGTGATGGCTCTTTAGCACTTGGCTCAACAAAATCAGAAACCATAATAAAAGTTGTAATTCCTGCCGCATTACCAGGAATTGTCTCGGCCTTAATGTTAGCAATCTCACGAGCAATTGGCGAAACTATGATTGTGGTGATGGCGGCGGGTTTAGCTGCAAAACTATCGATGAACCCACTAGATGCCGTAACAACAGTAACAGTGCAAATTGTCACCCTTTTAGTTGGCGATCAAGAGTTTGACAGTGCTAAAACCTTAGCAGTTTTTGCGCTTGGTTTAGTTTTATTTTGCGTAACCCTTGCGCTAAATATCATCGCTTTAAAAGTAATTCAAAAATATCGAGAACAATATGATTGATAAAGATAATTTTGAAATTTCAGAGCATACTTCTGATGCCGCACGTATAAGATTACGCAAACGCTATAAAAGTGAGCGTATCTTTAAATTATTGGGTCAAGGCGCAATTTTTTTCTCAATTGGGTTTTTAGTCCTGTTATTATCAACCATTACTTATAAGGGCTTGCCAGCCTTTTCATATCATTTTGTGTCTTTGCCTTATGACATGAGCGAGCTTAAAAATAGTGATGAGGCAATGTTAAAAAAGGCCAATTATGATAGTTTGGTTCGCACGGCAATTCGCTCACAATTTCCACAAGTAACAGCCCGAAAAGATAAGAAACTTCTCTCCAGTCTTTTATCGTCTGGTTCACCTGTGGTTCTGCGTAATCAAGTGCTAAAAAACCCAAAAAATATAAATGAGCCAATTAATTATGAGATACCAATTTCTGATTTTGCTGACCTATATTTAAAGGGGCAGATCACTAGCGATAGTTTTGAGAATAAAACAGATATTGGAGAAATAAATAAAGTAAAAGATAATATCAGCATTACATTTGAAAATGATATTTTTGTAAATATTGTTACTCTAGTTACAAAGCGTATTCAAAGTGAAGCACTAGCTAAGCATGAAACAATTGCAGGGGCTCAACGATCACTTGAAAAAACTATTTTAGATATAAAGCATATAAACAACCAATTATTGAGTGGCAATGATGTTGATATTGAACGCCTTAATAAAGAAAAATTACATCTAGAAAATAAAATTTTATCACTAAATGTACAAATAGCTGACTTACGAGTAGAGGCGAGTGATCTTGTTATTCGCTCAACTCTGGTGGGGTCAAATGGCGATAAAATTACAAGTGAAGACCCATCAATTCTAATATATTTTGACCAAAGCATAATAAAGGCTAATTTTGTTTCTTCTAATAAAATTACAGGTGAGTTATTGATGCCATTTGCAGGTGATATACCCCAAAAAATGGATAAATGGCAATTACGATATATTGATACTGCCGAAGCAAATCGTAAATTTTCGGATCAAGAGATTATCTGGACAGAGCATTTGGTCGAAAAGGGTTTTGTTGCTAAAAAGTTTAACTGGATTTTTGCAACTAAGGGTGCTTCTCGTGAGCCAGAAATGGCGGGTATTTGGGGTGCGGTGGTTGGCTCGTTTTTGACCATATCTATTACACTTGCATTGGCGTTTCCTTTGGGCGTAGCTGCTGCGGTATATTTGGAAGAATTTGCACCAAAAAACCGCATCACAACCATCATAGAAGTGAATATCAACAATCTAGCAGCAGTGCCATCAATTGTGTTTGGCTTGCTTGGTTTGGCCGTATTTTTAAACTTTTTTGGCTTTGATCGCTCAATACCTTTAGTAGGTGGAATGGTTTTAGCATTGATGACATTGCCTGTAATTATTATTGCCTCAAGAGTATCTTTACGAGCCGTGCCTCCCTCAATTAGAGAGGCGGCACTTGGTATTGGAGCTTCAAAAATGCAAACGGTTTTTCATCATGTTTTACCGCTTGCACTTCCTGGAATAATGACAGGAGCAATAATTGGTATGGCACGGGCATTGGGTGAAACCGCTCCATTGCTTATGATTGGAATGGTTGCTTTTGTTGTTGATATTCCAGGTGGAGTTGGTGATCCTGCAACCGTATTACCAGTTCAAATTTTTATGTGGGCGGATTTTCCTGAACCTGCATTTGAGCAACGCACATCAGCAGCCATTCTTGTGTTGCTGGTATTTTTAATATTGATGAACGCCTTTGCAGTTTTCTTGCGCAAGCGTTTTGAAAGAAGGTGGTAGAATATGAGTAATAAAAATATTAACTCAACAATTAAAATGCGTGGCAAAAATGTTGATGTGTTTTATGGTGACAAGCAAGCTCTATTTGGTGTTGATTTAGATATTGAAAAAAATCAAGTAACGTCATTAATTGGCCCGTCTGGTTGTGGGAAATCAACATTTTTACGCTGCCTTAATCGTATGAATGATACTATTGATATATGTAAAGTCAAAGGTGAAATAACCCTTGATGGGCAAAATATTTATGACAAAGATATTGATGTTGTAGAGCTTCGTGCAAGAGTTGGCATGGTGTTTCAAAAGCCAAACCCATTTCCAAAGTCAATTTATGAAAATGTGGCCTATGGCCCTAAAATTCATGGCATGGCAAATTCAAAAGAAGAATTAGACAAAATCGTTTTAAAGTCACTTAAACGAGCAGGATTATTTGATGAGGTCAAAGACAGATTAGACGATGCAGGAACATCGCTTTCTGGCGGACAACAACAAAGACTTTGCATTGCTAGAGCAATTGCAACCCGTCCTGAAATATTGCTAATGGACGAGCCATGCTCTGCCCTTGATCCAATAGCTACTGCAATAATTGAAGAATTGATTGACGAATTGCGAGAAAAATTTACTATTGTAATCGTAACGCATTCAATGCAACAAGCCGCACGTGTTAGCCAAAAAACTGCTTTTTTCCATCTTGGAAAATTGATAGAAGAGGGCGCAACAGAAGAAATTTTTACTAATCCGATCAACAAAAAGACCCAAGACTATATAATGGGTCGAATAGGGTAAAACAAAGGTAATTAAAATGTCAGATACAGGCTCAGGACATATTGTTTCCTCTTATGAAGAAGAATTGGTGGATCTTGCCTCTTCTATTTCCTTAATGGGCGGCATGGTCGAGGATGCAATTTCTCAATCAATTGATGCGCTGTTAAGCCATGACAAAAAAAAAGCAAAAATAATTGTTAAAAATGATCGGCTAGTTGGAGATATGCAACTAAAAATTGATGAGAATGCAGTCTCTATGATTGCTCGCCGTCAGCCGATGGCTTCTGATTTGCGGCTTATTATTTCATCAATCCATGTAGCAAATGATTTAGAGCGTATTGGTGATATGGCAAAAAATATCTCCCGTCGTATAAAGCACATAAAAGGGGGAGAAGAGCTTTCGCCAACATTTTATAATGGCGTGCGTCACATGACAGATTTAACATTATTACAAATTAAAACCTCACTTGATGCTTTTGCTTCTCGAGATACCAAGGCTGCAATTGCGGTTTGTGAACGTGATGATGAAGTGGACGCACTTTATGTCTCGATCTTTCGAGAATTACTTACCTATATGATGGAAGATCCGCGCAATATCACTCAATGTACAAATTTGCTCTTTTGTGCAAAAAATCTTGAACGAGCGGGCGATCATGCAACAAATATTGCAGAGGCTGCTTATTATCTTGAAACAGGTAAAAATTTACAATCCGTTCTTGAAGAAATGAATGAGCAAGATTTGGAAGAATAATTAGATGAGCGCAACTATTTTAATAGTTGAAGATGAAGCTGATCTTGCAACTTTATTGCGATATAATCTTGAGGCTAAGGGCTTTAAGGCTCTTGTAGCTAATGATGGCGATGAAGCAATTGCTATTATTGCCGAAGTTAAGCCAGATCTAATCTTGTTAGATTGGATGCTACCTGTTGTATCTGGAATAGAGCTATGTCGGCGTTGGCGCAAAAATCAAGAAACCGCCAATATCCCAATCATTATGCTTACAGCAAAAGGAGAAGAGGGCGACAAGGTCAGAGGGTTAGCAACAGGTGCTGATGATTATATGGTAAAGCCATTTTCCACGCTTGAGCTAATGGCACGCATAGAGGCAATTTTACGCCGCTCATCTCCAGAACTTTTAAGCCAAAATTTAACCGCGGGTAACATTGAGCTTGATAAAAAGAATTTTAGAGTCTTAAGAGAGGGCAAAGAAATTCATCTTGGACCAATAGAATATCGTTTGCTTGAATATTTAATGACATCAATTGGACGAGTTTATTCACGTGAGCAATTGTTAAATAATGTCTGGGGGAGCGATGTCTATGTTGATGATAGAACAGTTGATGTCCACATCGCTCGCTTAAGAAAATCTCTAACTAAAAATAAACAACAAGATCCAATCCGCACTGTAAGAGGTGCTGGATATGCCTTTGATGAAAAATTTTAACTAAAAATCAGCCTAGCGTTTTTTTCGGTCTGGTTTATGATAGGCTCTTTGTGAGTGAGCTTCGCAATATGGTTTGCCATCAAGTGATCGGCGGCCACAAAAATGAAAATCAGGGCGTAATGGGTCACCGTTTGGCCATTTGCAATTATCTTCACTTAGTTCCAACAGGCTCATTCTTTCACTTATTGGGATATTTACTTCTTGTTCTTGAGCGTGGCCAATAAGCAATTCGCTCTCTTGATCTTGTTCTGATTTTAGAGCTGTTGCACCAATTGAAACAGGAGCATATCCAACGTTTCGTCGTTTCGTCGTTGCATTAGTGCTAGAAGTAGAGGATTTGCTTGTAGAGGCTCGTCGTGTTGATTTATTCGCATTGCGCGCCCGAGCAGTTGAAGTTGCTGGTTTTACACGACCAGAGAGTTTTAGGCGATGAACCTTACCAATCACTGCATTGCGAGTAACTCCACCACCCAATTCAACAGCAATTTGCGATGCACTTAATCCTTGCATCCAAAGTTTAGTTAAAATTTCAACCCGATCTTCACTCCAGCCCATTGTTTTCTCCCTTTAAAAAAACAGAATCAGATTTCATGCTGAAACAAGCCGCATCAGTTGAAATATTACGCACACATAAAATTAATTGGATATTTCTCATTAAGGCTGTTCACCACAAGAGATTTACTGCCTCCAATAAAACTACCTTACACGAAGCAAAGAATCTTGCGCAAGAGTCATGCTTAACTTTTTATTAAGAAAATGACATTTTCCCCAATAAAGAATTCTTGACAACAAAAATTTTCATTCGTTGGAGTAGCTTTAACTAGAGAGTTGTTGACTTTTTGGGCAAAAATAACGCATAAGAATTGTATATTTAATGTGTTGAGATAACGCACTACCCAACTAGGTTAGTGCGTTTTTATATTAATACACTAGAAATAAAGATATTAAAGGAAGAAGAATGTCAGCTTTATTTGAAACTTATTCACGCTCAATCGCCTTTGAAAAGGGCGAAGGCATGCGTTTGTTTACAAAAGAGGGCATTTCTTATCTCGATTTCATGTCTGGGGTTGGTGTAAATTCACTTGGTCATAATGATGCACATTTAGTTAGAGCAATGAAAAGCCAAGCTGAAAAACTTTGGCATGTATCAAATATATTCTCAATTCCACAGCAAGAAGAGCTGGCTCAACGTCTGGTTGACAATAGTTTTGCTGATGCAGTGTTTTTTACAAATTCTGGAACAGAAGCAATAGAGTGTGCAATTAAAACTAGCCGTAAATATTATTTTGATAAAGGGCAGGAAAACCGCACCGATATAATTGCCTTTAATGGAGCTTTTCATGGCCGCTCACTTGGCGCAATTGCAGCAGGCGGAAACCCAGCCTATCTAAAGGGATTTGGAGAGCCAGTTGCGGGTTTCAAACATGCAAAGCCAAACGATATTAAGTCTGTAAAATCTTTAATCAATGAAAATACAGCTGCAATATTAATCGAGCCTATTCAGGGCGAGAGCGGTATTAATGTTATTTCTAATGATTTTATGCGCTCGTTGCGAAAACTCTGTGATGAGCATGATTTGCTTTTAATCTTAGATGAAGTGCAGTGCGGGTTTGGCCGCACTGGGAAATTATTCGCCTATGAAGATATTGGTATTACACCAGATATTATGGCTATAGCTAAGGGCATTGGCGGCGGCTTTCCACTTGGTGCATGTTTGGCAAAATCCGATATTGCAAAATCCATGGTTGTTGGAACGCATGGCTCAACATATGGCGGAAATCCCTTGGCTTGTGCAGTTGGCAATGCGGTGCTTGATCGTATTTTAGAGCCGCAATTTTTGCCCCATGTTCAAGAAATGAGCAAAAAACTAAATTGGCATTTACATCAATTGCAGCAGCGTTTTCCTCAATATATAAAAGAAGTGCGTGGAAAAGGTCTTATGTTGGGTCTTAAAATTACTCCTCCTGTATCAGAATTTGTTGCGCTTTTGCTAAAAAACCATCTTTTAACAATCGGTGCTGGAGATAATGTCTTGCGCCTTCTTCCGCCCTTAATCGTACAACAGAGTGATATTGAAGAGGCGATAGAAATAATTACAAAGGCTTTTAAAGAAATTGAAGAAGTGGATAAATTAAATGGGTAAAAATTCAAAACCAAACCATTTTCTTGATTTAAATGATTTTGATTTTCAAACATTACGCAATATTTTAGATCTAGCAATAAAGATAAAAGCTCTTTTAAAAAATGGTGAACGTCCAGCCTTATTAAAAAACAAAATTCTGGCGATGATTTTTGAGCAATCAAGTACAAGAACTCGTGTTTCATTTGACGTTGGAATGCGCCAATTAGCTGGCGAAACAATTATGCTTTCTGGGGCTGATATGCAACTTAGCCGTGAGGAAACATTAGCCGATACGGCCAAAGTTATGAGCCGCTATATTGATGCAATAATGATACGAATATTAAGCCATGATGATTTAATCGAGTTAGCAAGTGCTTCTAGTGTTCCTGTTATTAATGGCCTTACCTCTCGCTCGCACCCCTGCCAAGTAATGGCCGATATTATGACTTATGAAGAACATAAAGGGTCAATAAAAGGGGCAAAAATCACATGGTTAGGGGACGCAAATAATGTGCTTCTTTCTTGGGTGCATGCAGCAAAAATATTTGATGTAACGCTTACAATTTGCGCCCCAGAGCAGTATGGCCCTAACCAATCTATGTTGGCCGATATTGCAATAGCTGGTAAAAATGTAAAAATCATAGCCGACCCTTCTCTTGCAATAAATGGTGCAGATTTAGTAGTTACCGATACTTGGGTTTCTATGGGAGATAAAGATGCAGATGAGCGCATTAAAATTCTAACTCCTTTTAGGGTTGATGCCCCCCTTATGGCAAAAGCAAATAAAGACGCAATTTTTATGCATTGCCTTCCAGCTCACCGAGGTGATGAAGTTACGGACGAGGTTATTGATGGCAAACAATCGGTAGTTTTTGACGAAGCAGAAAATCGCCTGCATGTTCAAAAAGCTATTCTTTGTTATGTTTTTGGAATTACAAATATATAAGATTTGCAAATTTAATAAGATTGCAAAGAATAACAAGATTGAAAGTTTAATAAATGAGTGAAAATTCTCTTTCTCAATTTGGCCTAGATCGTGATGAAAGCGGTGATGATGTTGTTGTTCCATTTACACTTGATAGGCTTGGATCTCGTGGTCGTTTAACTAGGTTGGGCGAGGCTATCGACCTTATTTTATCACGCCATAATTACCCAACTCCAGTTGCACGGGTGCTTGGCGAGGCAGTTGTTTTGGCTTCATTGATTGGCTCATCACTAAAATTTGACGGACGCTTTATTTTACAAACACAATCTGATGGCCCTGTGAACATGATCATTGTAGATTTTAATACCCCAGATGGGTTGCGAGGTTATGCTCGGTTTAATCAAGAAGCATTGCTAAAATATTCTGAGCAAGGAAAAACTAGTGCAGGCGAACTGCTCGGAAAAGGTCATTTGGCAATGTCGATCGATCAAGGCTCAGACATGGAACGCTATCAGGGTGTTGTTGAGCTAGATGG
Organism: Hyphomicrobiales bacterium; assembly: GCA_027066315.1. Lineage (GTDB taxonomy): Bacteria > Pseudomonadota > Alphaproteobacteria > Rhizobiales > Devosiaceae > S141-66. The sequence continues at coordinate 18,006 of JAMONZ010000109.1, read as the reverse complement.
TACTGGATTTGAAAGTGCCGCCGACCAATATTTTAAGCAATCAGAGCAAATTCCAACTAAGGTGCGTTTAGCCGTTGCACAGCATCAAGTGCGTGGAGAAAAAACCGCCCACTGGCGTGCAGCTGGAATATTGGTGCAACATTTGCCAAAAGCAAAAAATGATGACGAGTCTTTAGAGCAAAATAATGAATTTGACGATGGGTTAAGCGATGAGGAGAAGCAAGAAGATAATTGGCTAGAAACTAAATCCTTGCTTTCAACTTTGGGTGATGACGAGCTTGTTGACCCTGATATTTCGCCCGAGAGGTTGCTATTTCGCCTTTACCATGAAACGGGAGTTAGGGTTTTTACCCCGCAATCACTGGAGGAGCGTTGTACCTGCTCGCCTGAGCGAATTGAGGATATGTTAGCTAATAGTTTCTCGCCAAAGGGTAGAGAAGAGATGATTAAAAATGGTGAAATCGAAGTGACTTGTGAATTTTGCTCAACCACCTATAATTTTAATCCTAATCTTTTTAATATCTAAAGCTATCTAGAGCAAAATATTACCAATCATTAATTTGTATTTCTTTTTTATTGGCGTATAGCTAGTGGAGTAGAAAAAGGGGATTGATTATTGGGTGATTCTGAGATCAAAAAATCAAGTAATATTTTGCCAAAATCGGCAGATAAACTAGCTAAACCAGAACTAATAGAAAAAAACGGAAGAAGGATTTTTTCTATAATTTGGCGACTAACTTTTGCTATTTTAATCATTGTTGGAGCAGTTTTTCTTGCCAATAAAATGATTTCAAACAAAGCAGAACCTCCCCAAAGGCAAGCACGAGAGCGTAGCTTTACAGTTGCGGTTATAAAACCAGAAATTGGCAGTTTTAGCCCCTTTATCAATGCATCTGGTGAAATTATTGCTAGCAAAACTCTTGATATAAGGGCGCAAGTTTCGGGCGAAATAATCGATATTTCAGATAATTTAATGGTGGGTGGTTTTGTGAGCAAAGGCGAGCAAATTTTGCAAATTGATCCGTTCAATTATGAAGGAGCATTGTCTGATACCAAGGCAGCTTTAAGCGATGCACAATTGCAATTAACAATTTCAAAAGAGCAAACATTACTTGAAAAAATAAACCTAAATGTTGCAAACACACAATTGCAAATGGCTCAACATGATCTTGAGCGAGCAGTTGCTTTGAATAAATCAGGATCATTAACTGATAAAGATTTAGAGAATAGCGAATTTTTAATCTCGCAACGTGAACAGGTTTTAGAACAAAGAAAAAGCTCAATCATTGTTCAGCAAACTTCTATGAAAAAGCAAGAAAATGCAATTTTACGGGCTAAATGGGCATTAGAAAAAGCTCAAAATGCGCTTGATAATACAAGAATAATCTCACCATTTGATGGCGTAGTTATTTCAAAGACTGCTGAACTTGGGCGTGTGCTTACAGCCAATGAAATTATTGCAAAACTATATGAGCAAAACAGCCTTGAGGTTAGTTTTACTCTTTCGGATAGCCAATATGGTTATCTGCTCAAATCTGGCTTAATTGGTCGTGAGGTGATTGTTAATTGGGATATTGAGCCAAATCCAATAATTTTAATGGGTGAAATTTCTCGCATAGGGGCGCAAGTTAACGCATTACGAGGCGGAGTTGAAGTTTTTGCATCATTAAAAGGTAAGAATATTTCAGACATGAAACCAGGCACTTTTGTAGAGGTTGAGATAGCAGGTCTTTTATATGAAAATAGTTATTCTTTGCCAGAAACGGCTCTTTATGAAAACTCGCATATTTATGTCTTTGATAATGGCCGTATGAAAAGAATTGATGCGGAGCTTTTAGTTCGTGATGGAGAAAATGTTATTATTAGAGCCGATATTGCTATTGGCCAGCAAGTTATTACCACCAGATTAGCACAAGCAGGCGATGGCCTAAAAGTTAGCATTGAGGGGCAGGATTTGCCACCAAGAGAGGCAGATAAAAACTCAAGTCAAACCTTAGTGCCAAATTCTACTGAGACTGCCCCTCAAAGAGTTCGGAGAAATTAATGCGCCCCTCTGAGCAGCAAACAAGCGGTTTTATAGCAAAAATAGTTCACCATCGTAATGCAGCAAATCTGTTTATGTTGCTTTTAATGTTATTTGGTTTTTATGGAATTTCAAAACTTAACCGTCAGCTAATGCCAACAATTGAAATCCCCATGGTTTCGGTTTCAATTATCTGGAGCGGGGCGAGCGCAAAAGATATTGAAAAAAATATACTTCTTCCAATTGAACCCGCAGTTCGGTTTTTAGATGGTGTAACAGAGATAAGCTCAGTGGCACGAGAGGGTAGTGCCCGTATCACGTTATCATTTGAGCGAAACACCGACATAACAGAAGCAGAGCGATTAGTTGATGCGGCAGTAATGTCAGTTCCAAATTTACCGCAGAGTGCTGATGAGCCAAAGGTAAGCGTTGCTAAATTTTATGACCCTGTTGTGTCCATTGGAATATCAGGGCCAGTTCCTGAGCAAACTTTAAGAAATTATGCACTTGAAATCCGTGATGGTCTGCTTGATGCTGGGCTTGATAAGGTAGATTTAAGTGGCTTTCGCTCTCGTGAGTTTGAAATTGCAGTTGATGAAAATAAACTTCGCCAATTAGATTTAACCCTAAATGATTTATCAAAATTTCTTTTACCAAATATTGTTGATAGACCTGCGGGTAGTTTATCGGGTGATTTTGATGCACAAATAAGAGGTGTTGCCCCAGAAATTTCAGTCCAATCAATTGAAAAGGCAGAATTTGAGGTTGCCAACTCTGGCCAGACCTTAGCATTTAGCGACATTGCGCGTGTAAGCGATAAGTTTGAAGAAGGTGATAGCCTTGGTTTTATGCGGGGCGAACAGGCGATTAAAATTATTGTATCACGCTCAATGTCCACCGATACAATTGAGGCATACGAAAAAGTAAAAGCCTATATTGATGAAATTGAGCAAACCCTTCCACCCACAATGAATATTGAGGTTTTTGCTGCTACCGCAGAATTAGTTGATAATAGGCTCTCTTTGTTAATCACCAATGGTTTAGGCGGCTTGGCTTTAGTTTTGCTTATACTATTTATCTTCCTTGATTTTAGATTTGCATTTTGGGTTGCAATTGGCATTCCAATTTCTGTTTTAGCTACCCTTGGTGTTATGTATTTAACAGGTCAAACCATTAATATGATTTCGATGTTTGCTTTAATGATGACGCTTGGCATAATCGTTGATGATGCTATTGTTGTGGGCGAACACACGGCCACCAGATACGAACTTGGCGATAGTCCACAAAATGCGGCTATCTCAGGAGCTGGTAAAATGGCTGCTCCCGTCATTGCCGCATCGCTCACCACCATGGCAGCCTTTGGCCCAATCTTGGTTGTTGGTGGTATTGTAGGGCAGATTATGTCTGCTTTGCCGTTGGTAGTTATGGCCGTCTTGATTGCCTCGGCATTTGAGTGCTTTTTTATTCTCCCTGGTCACCTTGCCCACTCCATGCCAAAAAAACGCAAACAGCCAAATGCTTACCGAAGGACTTTTGATAAAGGATTTACTTTTTTTCGTGAGGTGATTGTTGGCTGGTTGCTCAATTTATCTTTCCGCTGGCGTTATGCAACAATTGCAATTGCAATCTCGGTTTCAATTATGGGTGGGGCGTTAATAACATCAGGCAAATTAGGCTTTGATTTTTTCCCAACCGCCGAGGGTGATAATTTTAATATTTTTGCATCATTTCAACCAGGAATTCCACAAAATCAAATGGAAGATATAATTTTCCAAATTGAAACTGCGGTTACAAAGGTAGAGACTGATCTTGCGCCAGAAGGAGAAAAACTTATTCAAACAACTTTTGCTCAGCTTGATATTGAAAATAGTGGAGCAAATTTTAATGTCTATCTTGTGCCATCAGAGGAGCGAGAAGTTCGCACAAGCGTTTTAACTCAAGCTCTAAGAATAGCTATTCCAAAAGTTGCAGGAGTTGAGCGGATTAATGTTCGTGATGTTCGAGGCGGGCCACAAGGCAGAGCAATTGATATAGAATTTTCTGGTGCTACAACATTAGTGTTAAAACAAGCCTCTGAGGAATTGCAAAATATACTAGAGGGGTTTAACGGCGTTACGGCTATTTCAGATAGTTTGCGCTATGGATCACCAGAATTAACAATAAGTCTTAATGAGCGAGGCGTAGCATTGGGTTTTAGTCTTGATAGTTTAAGCCAGCAAATAAGAGATGCATTTGAGGGTCGATTAGTTAGGACAATTGTTTCAGAAGAAGAGGAAATATCTATCCGCCTTGTTTATGAGACAAAAGCAAAAGGCTCGGCCGCTTTGCGTGAGCTTTGGGTGCGTGCGCCCAAGGGTGGGTTTGTGCCACTTTCAACTTTGGTAAATATTGATGAAAAGCAAGGTTTTTCTCGCATTAATAGAGAAGATGGTAAAGCAGTTGTGGCAACCCGAGCCGATGTTGAAGATGGAATAGATGCAGGTGAAATTTTAAAAAGGCTTGAGGAGAGTTATTTAGATCAAATAGTTTCAAAACATAAAGTCGATTATAGTCTTGGTGGTGAAAGTGCTGAAACTCAGGCCGCTTTTGGTGATATAAAATTAGGCGCAATCATTGCTTTTGGAGTTATGTATATAATCATTGCGTGGATTTTCCAGTCATATTTTTCTCCAATTGCTGTCATGATGATAATCCCTTTCGGATCAGTCGGGGCGATTTGGGGGCATTATATTTTGGGTATAAATCTAACCATGATTTCAATAATGGGTCTGCTTGGCTTGGCAGGGATTTTGGTCAATGATTCAATCGTGCTAATCTCTCGTTTGCAAGAAAGGCTTGCAAGTGGAGAAGGTTTGCGCTTGGCAGCAACTGGGGCAGGCAAAGATCGTTTAAGGGCAGTATTGCTCACCTCTCTTACAACAATAGGCGGCCTAACTCCGTTATTATTTGAAAAAAGCCTGCAAGCGCAATTTCTAATCCCAATGGCAGTAACAATCGTGTTTGGCTTAGCTTTATCAACCCTATTAGTGCTGTTTTTAGTGCCAGCATTTATAGCGGTAGGTGAGGATTTTAAAGCATTTCTCAAATGGCTATTTTTGACCCCAAACAGCTCAAGTTTTACGCAATTAATAAGCGGTGAGCATCATGAAAAACCACATAATATTTTTCTCGCCTCTAGTTGAAATTTTGTTTTGCCCATTTTTATTTTCCTAAGTTTTGCAAGGTGATATATTATGTTCAACCACGCCAAAACCTTGGGGTAAACAGCACCAAAATAATTAAAATCTCTAATCGTCCGATTAACATTCCTGCAATTATTAGCCACTTAGATATATCAGGCAGGGTTGAAAAATTACCAGACGGGCCAATTATCTCACCCAAACCAGGGCCAACATTTGAAATTGCGGTGGCAGCACCTGAAAATGCGGTTGTTGCGTCAAGACCTGTAAAGGCAAGGGCGATTGATAATATTATGAAACTAAAGAAATATAAAAACACAAATGATTGCACCGAGGTAGAAACATCATCGGTTAGGGGCATGCCATTATAGCGTTTGATATGAACCGTATTTGGATAAAGTATTTGCCTTACATGTTGATAAAGATCACGAGCCAGAACCTGAAACCTAAAAACTTTTATTCCGCATGAAGTAGATCCAGTGCAACCGCCAATAAAGGTTAACATAAAAAATGTTGTTATCGAAAAAGCCCCCCATGCTCCATAGTCAATTGTTGCGTATCCTGTGCCAGTTATGATTGAGGTGACAGAAAAAAGTGCATGGCGAAACGCCTCCTCGCCTGAATAAATTGAGTTAGATATTTGTTGCCAAGTCATCGCTAGAGTAACTATCAAGACAATGGATAAAAATACCCTTACTTGTGAATCTTGGAAGAGTTTTTTCCATTGCCCATATTGTAGTGCAACAAGATAAAGCACAAATGGCAAAGCCCCTAAAAGCATAAAAATAATGGCAACATAGTCAAGCGCAGTTGAATGAAACGATTCAAATCCTCCATCACGGGTTGAAAACCCCCCCGTAGCAACTGTTGTCATTGCATGCACAATTGCCTCAAACATATCCATGCCAAATGCCCAATAAGCAAAAGCGCAAGAAAGGGTTAAAATGCCATAAATTGTGGTCATTCCACCAGCAATCTGCGCTGCTTGCGGCAAAATTTTATCAGGTGTTTCAAATGCTTCAGCCCTAAACATCTGCATGCCACCAACCTTTAGTGTTGGTAAAACGGCAATTGCCATAACCACAATTCCCAAACCGCCAAACCATTGCAATAATCCACGCCATAATAATATCCCAGGGGGGGCATGATCTAGTTCAGTCATGACGGTTGCACCAGTTGTGGTAATGCCTGACATAGATTCAAAAATCGCATCGGTGAGGCTTAAATCTGTGGAACTCCAAATAAAAGGTAAAGAGCCAAATAAAGTAAGTGCCACCCATATCAAAACTGTAAGTAAAAAAGCCTGCCTTAAGTTAAGCGATTGAGTTTTTCCAGATGCACTAGCCCACATTCCAGCTCCAAATAGGGTGGTTAAAAGCGAAGAAATTGCAAAAACTTGCCACTCAGCATGCCCAGCCAAGGCATCTGTAATGGCGGGTAATAGCATGGCAATCCCAAGTATTGCGACAAGCTGACCTATTAGCGACAATATTGGTCTTAATTCCATTAAAATCTCAAAAAACTGATTGTTGGCTTAATACTGCTTGATATACTATGGTTTAAGCAAGAATAAAATTTCGATAAAAAAGAAACTTATAAATGCTAGATGCCCCAATTCGCAAATTAATTGACCCAACACTAAATAAAATTGCACTAATACTGGTAAAAGCAGGGATAAGCGCAAATGCAATAACGCTTTTTGGCTTAACCATTGGGCTTGCTGGTGCAATTGCAATTGCTGCAAATTGGTTTTTATTTGCGCTATTATTGATTATTTTATCACGCATTGCCGATGGGCTTGATGGGGCGGTGGCTCGTGCTACTAAAAAAACCGACTTTGGCGGATATTTAGATATTAGTGTTGATTTTTTATTTTATGGCGCAGTTGTTTTTGGCTTTATTGTGGCTAACCCAAGTGCAAATGCAATTGCTGGAGCTTTTTTATTGGTAAGTTTTTATTTTAATGGCGCAACATTTTTAGGTTATGCAATTTTGGCACAAAAACATGAATTAAAGGGTGATAAACAGAGCGAAAAGTCAATTTATTTTAGCGGGGGATTAATGGAGGGAAGCGAGACAATCATTCTCTTCATTATAATATGTATCTGGCCAAAACTATTCCCCTTTTTGGCACTAATTTTTGGCGTAGTAGCTTTCTACACCGCAACAATGCGGCTCTTGCACGCTAAGAAGGTGTTTTTAGATTAAGGGTTTTGGGTTGGGGTAGGTAGGATAAGTACAAGGGGTTGTAATGCAATTTGTATTACATTATATAATGAGGGTGCAATGAAATTTGAGTGGGACGAAAGTAAGAACCAAAAGAATATCAAAAAACATGGTGTTTCATTTGAGCAGGCATCTGCTATATTCGAAAGTTTTACGTTAGATTATATCGATGATCATAATGATTATGGTGAAGTTCGTGAAATTAGCATTGGTAGAATAAATCAGGTTACTTATTTAGCGATAATCCATACTGATAGAAATGGTATCTGCCGTATTATTTCTGCAAGGCAAGCCAGCAAAAAAGAAAGGAAACATTATGAAGAAGAGTTACAAAAAACCTTTGACTCCTAAAGAGCTAGCTAAGCGTCCAGATTCAGAAATTGATTTTAGTGATATTCCTGAACTAGACGAGAATTTCTGGAAAAATGCCAAACTAACGCCACCGCGCAATAAACCAAATATAAGCCTACGCCTTGACCAAGAAACAATTGCCTATTTCAAAAAGCAAAATCCAAAAGGTTATACAAGCAAAATGGCAGCAATATTAGCGGCTTATGTTGCGGCTCATCAGGGGTAGGAGTGTAATATGGACGCAAAAGAAATTACTCAATCTATTGGAGAGGGAATAGAAGCTGCTTTTAAAGTAAGTAAAAGATTCCTAGGGCTAATTGAGTATGAGAAAAATACAGACATTAAACCAGAATATATTTTAACCGTGAAAATTGGATAAAACTTAGCACTGCTGGATTGTGGATTAAATCCGCAAGGACGCTAGGGTTAAGGTTTATCGGAACAAACCTTAACTCTATAATTAAAACGGTCTTTAAATTCCTAAACTTGCTCTAGTGCAAAATCCAAATCTTTAATCAAATCGCCAACATCTTCAAGTCCAACTGAAAGCCTTAAGAGCGAGCGATTTATGCCTTGCTCTAGTCGCTCCTCTTCAGAAAAACGCTGATGAGTGGTGGTTGATGGGTGCGAAATTATTGACTTTGCATCGCCAAGGTTATTCGAAATCAAAATAATGCTCAAAGCATTAGCTAATCTAAACGCCTCTTCTTGGCCGCCGTTTACTTCAAACGAAACCATAGTTGAGCCATTTTTCATCTGGCGTTTGCCCAACTCATATTGTGGGTGGGCTTTATGATGCGGATAAAATAATGTTGAGATTTTTTTATGTGTAGCTAAAAAATCAGCAATTTTAGCCGCATTTTCGCTCATTCTCTCAACTCTTAGGGAAAGAGTTTCAAGCCCTTTAAGCAAAATCCAAGCGTTAAATGGGCTTAATGAAGGGCCGGTTTGGCGAATAAACGTGTGAATATCAGCTGAGATGATTTCTTCTGAGCCAAGGATAATTCCACCCAAAGCTCGTCCCTGCCCATCAATATGCTTTGTTGCAGAATATGTTACCAAATCTGCACCAAGCTCAAGCGGTTTTTGCCAAACGGGAGTTGCAAAAACATTATCAACAATTAGCACTGCACCATGTGCATGAGCAATATCAGCTACAGCCTTTATATCTACAAGTTCAAGTGTTGGGTTGGTAGGTGTTTCAATAAAAATAGCCTTGGTATTTGGCCTCATTGCTTTAGCAAAATTTTCTGGCTCACGCCCATCAACTAGGGTTGAGCTAACTCCAAAACGAGGCAAAAAATCCTCAACCACATATCGACAAGAGCCAAATAACGCCCTTGCCCCAACAACATGATCGCCAGCTTTTACCTGTGACATAAGCGCAGTTGTAACCGCCGCCATTCCCGTAGCTGTTGCACGAGCTGCCTCTGCCCCCTCAAAAGTTGCCATACGTGTTTGAAACATATCAACACTTGGGTTTGAAAAACGAGAATAAATATGCCCCTTGGCATTTTCATCACCTTTAAAGCGAGCCTCTGCTAGTTCTGAATTTTCATAGGTAAATCCAGAATTAAAATATATAGCCTCAGATGTTTCCCCATGTCTTGTGCGATCTGTGCCGCTATGCACAAGCATTGTTTGCGCAGATAGGTTTTTTTGATTGCACATTGGATTAATATTTTTATTATAAGTCATAAGAAATTCCAAAAATAATTGTCTGTTTTTTGTTGTAAAGCTAAATGCTTGTTTGCGTCAAATGTTTAGAAATGTAAGATGATAGTATAATTTAAATTTGCTCTTAGGGTTATTGTAAAAATGACAAGTCAACAAAATTGGCCAAATGGTATTTTTTCAGCCTCACTCATTAATCAATTGATAGAAATTAATGCTATCAAGTTGGCAGAAAAAGCCGATGTTGCACAGGTGCAACCTGCAAGCCTTGATTTGCGCCTTGGAAAGGTGGCATATCGGGTACGGGCAAGTTTTTTACCAGGGCCAAAACATAGTGTTGCCGAGCGGATTGAAAGCCTAAAATTACATGAGATTGATTTACGAGAAGGTGCAGTTTTAGAGCGCAATTGTGTTTATCTTGTTCCTTTGCTTGAGAGCTTAAAATTACCCAAAAATGTTTCAGCATCTGCTAATCCAAAAAGCTCAACTGGCAGGCTTGATATTTTTACTAGGGTGATTGGTAACAATGTGCGTGGTTTTGATAATATTCCAAATGGATATGAGGGGCCGCTTTATCTTGAAATCAGCCCGCAGACTTTTCCAATTTTAGTGCGCACTGGTTCTCGCCTAAGTCAAATGCGTTTTAGGGTAGGCGAAACTGGCCTATCTATTGATGAGCATGTAAAATTACATAAAGAGCAAACCTTAGTTTATAATCCTAATATGGAAGTTAGCAACGGTGTTGCACTTTCAATTGACCTTAAGGGTGAGGGGCGAAATGGTCTAATCGGGTTTCGCTCAAAACGCCACACAGCGGTAATTGATGTTGATAAAAAAGACGTGCTTGAAGTGCTTGATTTTTGGGATCCTCTTTATGCTAATAATAAGAATGAGTTGATCCTTGATCCTGATGAATTTTATATCCTTGTAAGCCGTGAAAGCCTGCATGTACCACCAGATTATGCAGCTGAAATGATGCCATTTGATCCGTTGGTTGGCGAATTTCGTGTGCATTATGCTGGGTTTTTTGACCCCGGATTTGGTCACACAAAAGCTGGAGGTGAAGGCTCTCGGGCTGTGCTTGAGGTGCGATCGCGTGAAGTGCCGTTTTTATTAGGGCATGGGCAAACTATCGGGCGGCTTTTATATGAGCGAATGGCAAAAAGACCAGAGCAGTTATATGGCTCAGACCTTGGTTCAAATTATCAGGCGCAAAAACTAAAACTCTCAAAGCATTTTAAATCATTTGAGGGTTAGCAAATAGGTGCAATATTTTAGAGATAAAGTCATTATCTAGCGATATTTTTTCTCCGCTTAGCCTAGAAGTTAAAAGCGGGCAGATTGTTGCCATACGAGGTGCTTCAGGAAGCGGTAAATCTTTATTTTTGAGAGCCATTGTTGATCTTGATAAAAGCAAGGGAGAGCTTTTGCTTGATGGGGTTGAGCGTCAAACTATGCCAGCATATGAATGGCGAAAATTAATTGCTCTAGTGCCGGCAGAAACAGGCTGGTGGGGAGATATTGTTGGTGAACATTTTGAAGAAAACTATCCCCTTGCTGAACTTTTAACCTCGCTCAGTCTAAGCAAAGATGTGCTGGAATGGCAAGTGCGCCGCTTATCTAGTGGAGAGCGTCAACGGCTTGGGTTTGTGCGTGCATTGGCATTAAAACCAAAAATTTTATTGCTTGATGAGCCAACCGCCGCCTTAGATGAAAAAACCACCAAACAGGTTGAAAGCATAATCAAACAGCAGGCAAAATCGGGGGTAGGTATAATCATTATTACCCATGATGAGAAACAAGCAAAACGGCTAGCTGATAAAAGCTATTTGTTAGAGAATGGCGCACTAAAACAATTGGGAGGAAAAAAATCTAATGGCTGATTATATTTCACTCTCATATTGGGATTTAGCATTTGGTGCGATTTTTATCCTAATTAATGGAGCTATTTCCATTGCCTTTCGACTTGGTTTGGCCAAAAAATTATTCATTGTTGCATTTAGAATGGTGGTGCAATTATCAATTGTTGCTCTTTTACTCAAAACCATATTTGCCATTTCTTCACCATGGCTTACAGCATTAGTAGCCTTGGCAATGGGCTTATTTGCTGGGCGTGAAATATGGGCAAGGCAACAAAAAAAGCTATCAGGGTTTTGGGGCTATTCTATTGGCGCAAGCGCAATGATGTTTGCAGGAATTTTTGTAACTCTTGTTGCACTAAGCACCCAAATCCAACCCGATCCATGGTGGAATCCTCAATATGCATTACCGCTATTTGGCATGATTTTGGGCAACACAATGACAGGGGTCTCGCTTGCATTAGATAGTCTCACCTCAACTCTTGATCGAGAAAGAGGTGCAATTGAAGCAAGACTATTACTTGGTAAAACCCGCTGGCAAGCAATGCTCCCTTTTGTACAAAAAGCCCTTCGGGCTGGTTTTATGCCGATTATTAACGCTATGGCAGCAATGGGAATTGTCTCGCTTCCGGGTATGATGACGGGGCAGATATTGTCTGGAGTTGATCCCCAAGAGGCAGTAAAATATCAAATTCTAATATTGCTTTTAATTGGCGGAGCAACTGGCCTTGGGGTTATTGGGGCAACTTTGGCAAGTGCATATCGCCTGAGTGATGATCGTCATCGCCTTCGACTTGATAGATTAAAAAATACCTCTTGACCCTCTAGTAACTAGAAGGTTTATGCTAGCTTTTTAATCAAAAGCATATAGTTAATTAAGGACAAGCAATGAAAGAGCATAAGCATAATGGTTGTTGTGGAGTTAATCATTCAGCCTCTAAAAATTTTGATGATATTGCAATAGATCCAGTTTGCGGCATGAGCGTAAAATTAAATGCGGGGAAAAAGTCCTATGATTATGCTGGCACAATATATCATTTTTGCAACCCAAAATGCTATGAAAAATTCAAAGCTGATCCATATTTTTATCTATCGGGGAATAATAAAAAGCAAAAAAAAATAGAAAATAAAAATGCGCTTTATACCTGCCCAATGGATCCAGAAATTGTGCAAGAGGGGGCAGGAACTTGCCCAATTTGCGGCATGGCACTAGAGCCAATGGGAGGAGTTTCAGACGAGCCAAATCATGAATTAATTGATTTTACCCGTCGTTTCTGGGTAAGCGCAATTGCCGCTATTCCTCTGCTTATTCTTACTATGGGCTCAATGTTAGGCTTGCCAATTAGGGAAATAATTGGTGAGAAGATAAGCATTTATATTGAATTTTTATTGGCAACTCCCGTGGTGCTTTGGGCAGCATGGCCGTTTTTTGCTCGTGGGTGGAGTTCAATAAAAACGTGGAATCTTAATATGTGGACGCTGATAATGCTTGGGGTTGGTGCTGCCTATTCTTATAGTGTTGTAGCAACATTCCTTCCCTTCTTATTCCCCACTGGGTTGCAAAATTCGTCTGGTCATTTAGCGGTTTATTACGAGGCCGCTGTTGTAATCATTGCCCTTGTTTTCTTGGGGCAGATTCTTGAACTTCGAGCCCGTGAGCGCACGGGTGATGCAATTAATTCTTTGCTTAATCTTGCCCCAAAAACCGCTAGGCGCATCAATGATGATGGCAGCGAATATGATGCTCCATTAGCAAATATTTTAGAGGGTGATTTATTGCGTATTCGCCCAGGGGAAAGCGTTCCGGTTGATGGAATTGTGATTGAGGGAAGCTCATCGCTTGATGAGAGCATGATTAGTGGTGAATCTTTGCCAATAGTAAAAACCATTGGCGATTTCCTTACTGGTGGCACAATAAATAAAAATGGCTCACTTATTATGAAGGCTCAAAAAGTTGGTGATGAAACAGTTTTGGCAAAAATTGTTGAAATGGTCGCTAATGCACAACGCTCACGTGCGCCAATTCAAGGCTTAGTAGATAAAGTCGCCTCTTATTTTGTGCCAATAGTTGTATCGATTGCCATAATTGCTTTTTTCTTATGGCTGTTTTTGGGTCCTGCACCATCATTTATCTTCGCACTTGTTTCAGCCGTTTCGGTGTTAATCATTGCCTGCCCATGTGCTTTGGGTTTGGCGACACCAATGTCAATAATGAGTGCAACGGGAAAAGGAGCGCAAAATGGAGTGTTGATAAAGGACGCTTCAGCCCTAGAGGCTATGGATAAAGTTGATGTTTTGGTTGTTGATAAAACTGGCACTTTAACTCAAGGAAAACCCACGCTTAGTGATGTGGTTATTTTTGGTAAAACCCAAGAAAAAACTTTGCTCTCACTTATTGCTTCAATTGAGAACTCCTCAGAACATCCATTAGCTCAAGCGATTGTTGATGGTGCAATTGAGCGGGGAGCAAAAATATCTAAGGTGAAAAATTTTGAAGCTATCACTGGAAGAGGAGTTTTGGGTCAGGTTGGTAAAAAGCAAGTCATGCTTGGCAATGAAGCAATGATGAGAGATAAAAAAATTGATCTATCTCTAGCTTTGCAACAATTTGATGTTTTTTCAAACCAAGGAAAAACTGCTATTTTTGTTGCTATCGATAATAAATTAACTGGAATGATTGTTGTTTCTGACCCAATTAAAGAAAATACAAAAACCACTATTAAAAAACTCCATCAAGCGGGTTTAAAAATTATCATGGCAACTGGAGATAATGAAAAAGTCGCAAATGCTTTGGCATTGGAGCTTGATATTGATGAAGTTAAAGCAGGGATTTTACCGCAAGATAAACAGGCTTTAATTAAGCAACTTCAGGCTAAGGGGCATATTGTTGCGATGGCTGGTGATGGGGTGAATGATGCCCCAGCTTTAGCGCAGGCCGATGTTGGCATTGCTATGGGAACTGGTGCTGATGTCGCCCTTGAAAGTGCAGGTATTACGCTTTTGGGGGGTGATATTTCTGCAATAGTAAAGGCACGAAAATTATCAAAAGCTACTATAATAAACATAAAACAAAATTTGGCTTTTGCGTTTGGCTATAATATTATTGGTGTCCCGATAGCGGCTGGAATTTTATATCCAATAACAGGCACTTTGCTATCTCCAATGATTGCGGCGGCAGCAATGAGCCTTTCATCTGTTTCAGTAATTTCAAACGCCCTTCGTTTAGGGCGTATAAAACTCTAAAAATATTTAACTGATGCTTTAGCTAGCCGTTGCAGGACGTGTGGCTATGAAAAGTGAAACACAGCCAAGTATTGCAGCTTGAATAGCTAAGAATACCAAACCAAGGCCAAAGACTAATGAAATTGCAAATGTAGCTATTATTGCAATTATGGCTTTATACTTGGTTTTGGTAGCTATTGCGCCATGTTCTTGCCAATCTCTTATCAATGGGCCAAAATGGCGGTGATGAAGTAGCCAATAATGAAGCCGAGGCGAAGAGCGTGCAAAAGCATAAGTGGCAATAAGCAAAAACACGGTTGTTGGCATTAGTGGTAATAATGCGCCAATAAAGGCCAGACTTGTAGAAATAACTCCAAGGCTTAGCCATAAAATTTTATTTATACTCATTTTTCGTTTCATATCATTACTCACAAGTTTTACTCACTAAAGCAATGCTAGTTTATAAATATGAATCAGATGTATATTTTTAAAACTGCCTCAAATATTGGTTAAAAAACTAAAAATTATAAACACATTTTGTAACTGCCCTTATTTCACTCACATTATTGTTATGCATTGTTATTAGTTTTATTAACCATATCAATATATCTATTTCATCGAGTTTTAATGCAAGGTTTAGTGAAAAGAGTTATCCAATGAATGAGAAGAAAATAATATCTAGAAGAATTTTTACTTTTGGATCGATTAGTTTATTGGGGCTTAGTATTGCTGGCTGCTCAAGCACATCTCCTATTCAATTATCCAGTAAGTATGAGGCAATTACTGCTAGAGAAATTTCTTCTATGTATGGCCCAATTAGAGATGAAAAATTTTCTATTCCTGCTGTGCCATTAAAGCAAGTTGCCCCCAAATATTATCGCCAGCAAGTTAGCTATAAAACTAAAGAGCGGGTGGGGACTATTATTATAGATACAAGAAACTTTTTTGCCTATTTGGTGCAAGAAAATGGCAAAGCAATGCGCTATGGTGTAGGGCTTGGACGTGCTGGTTTTGCTTGGTCTGGACGGGCAAAAATGACATGGAAGCGAAAATGGCCAACATGGACTCCGCCATCTGAAATGATTAAACGCCAGCCAGAATTAGAAAAATACAGTGCCGCAAATGGTGGAATGCAGCCAGGGCTTGCCAATCCATTAGGTGCAAGAGCATTATATATCTTTAAAAATGGCAAGGACACACTTTATCGCCTGCATGGAACGCCAGAGGCCTTTTCAATTGGCAAGTCCGTTTCAAGTGGTTGTGTGCGGTTTTTAAACCATGATATTATTGATCTTTATCGCCGTATGCCAAATGGTTCAGCTATAGTTGTAATTTAAAAATACTAACCTTAAAATGAGAAATGAAAAAACGCCCCTATAAAATTATTGGCCTAACATTAATAATATTCATTGCCTCTATTTCTTTTATAGAAATGAAATTCAGACAAGAGGTAAAAACTGCCGCTAAACCTTTAGGGGCAGTTTTTTCTCCAAATGATAAAGATGTAGTTTTAATTGGAAAAGAGCTATATTTTCAAAATTGTGGCTCTTGTCATGGGGCAAATTTAGAGGGTGAGCCAAATTGGCAAACCCCGTTAAGAGATGGCTTAATGCCTGCCCCACCGCATGATGAAAATGGGCATACTTGGCATCATTCAGATAAAATGCTTTTTGATATTGTAAAAATTGGTTTGGGTAAATTGGCAGGCCTTGATGATTATCAAACCAACATGCCAATTTTCGAAGATATTTTATCAGATGAAGAGATAATAGCGATAATGTCTTATATTAAATCAACATGGCCGATAAAAATTCAAATTAGCCATGATAAATTAAATGCCTCGCAAGCTCTTTGAATAAATTTATGAAATGATGATTTGCTCATTTCTTTTAGCGAGGTTAATTTCTTTCTCACTCATCAAACAAAAACCAGTTGATAAACCATCTGCAATTGTAGCTGATTTTGCTATAACGCTAACTTGCTTTACCTCTAAACTTGGCTCACCTGTGCGAGGGTCAATAATATGAGATATTTTATTTTTTTGGTCAAAAACAGTGCCAAGTGGCGCAGAAGTAGCAATTGCAAAATTGTTTAGAGCAATAGATTTGTCACTATTATTTATCTTTATTTGCCAACTATCCTCTTGTGGAGAATGACCCAAAGCCACAATTTCACCCGTGTTAATAAGCACGTTTGTTATGCCATTTCTTTTGAATAAATTACTTATCCTATCAGCAATATATCCCTGAGCAATACCGTTTAGGGTTAGGCTCATACCCATTTTTGCAAAGGAAATTTTTTCTGCTGAATAATTTACTCCTTGCCAGCCTATGATATTTTTAACCCTAGCAATATCTTCTTTTGAGGGCGCATTTCCCTTTGAAAAAGACTTTGCATATGCCGCCCAAAGAGGTTGGATAGTTGGATCAAACGCTCCATTAGTTCTATGATTAATGGTTGAAGCAATTGAGAGAAGTTCAACAAATTCAGGGGCTGGATTTTTAAGTTTACCCTGCGCATTTAAAATTGAAATTTCACTATCTTTATCATAAAGAGAAAATATTTTCTCAAGCCTAGTTATTTCTTTAAGAGCAAGTGAAATAAGCTCGCCTGAATTTTCATGGTCCAAAATAATTTGGGCATCTGCTCCAAGTGCAATCCCCCTCCAGCTTGTAGCTTTGGCATAGGCATTTGTGCCAATTAGAGGCAATGCGCTCACACCAAAACTTGCACTTGCAATAATCGATAAAGCTCGTCTGCGTGTAATCATTTTATCTTCCTAATGTGTCACTGTTTGAGTTGGGTAATCAACAGGTGCTAAAACCATTTCAGCGGTTATATTATCAAAACTAAATACTTCACCACCTCGTTTTGTTGCAAAATCCTGTGCTTTTTTTTCGTCAGAAAATGGTACAAATTCTGGTACATTCATTCCACCAAGTGCATCTGAGCCAACAACAAAAAATGCCCTTGCAGCATCAATCCAATTGTCCTGCCCCATATCGCTCCAGCTATTTGAAACACCAACATCATTGACATATATGGCTGTGGTTTTGTTAGTTTTTTCAGGTGATTTCAAAAATGCTAGCCCATCTCGTACTTGCGAAAACCAAAGCGGGTTGGGGTTATTAGCTAAATGAACCTGCGTTTTTGGGCCAGCATGCTCCAAAATTACCATCTGGCAATAATGACCTGCAGCCTCTTTTGTCAAGGCAACTGGCGCAGGGGCTTCATTCTTGTTGTTATTTTGTGAGCAACTAGCAAGGATTAAAGCAAAAACTAGTGTAGTGATAATTTTTAAATACCTCATGTTTCAACCCTCCTTAGAGCAAGCCATGCAAAAAATAATGCCAATATTGGCCATAAAAACAATGAAAACATTTGTCCAAATTTACCAGAAACAGAACCAGCCGCATCTAGTCCTGAGGTTAGCATGTCATTTGAAATTTCAGGCATGTTTAATAAACGAAAA
>JAMONZ010000108.1 GCA_027066315.1 Hyphomicrobiales bacterium | reverse complement strand
GAAAATGAGGCATTATATACATAATTGTCTTCACCCTGAGTATGCGAAATAATATAATGCTAAAATGCAAAAAAAAGGCTCTACTCAATAAGAGCAGAGCCGTATGATTCTTGGGTCTAAAAGCCTTAAAATCTTTAAGTGTTGGCAAAAGAAAGGGAGTTCTTTTGCCAAAGATAATAAAAGTCTCCTGGGAGGGAAGGGCTTTTATTATGTGTGTTGCTTTGTGAAGAAGCGATAAAGGGAGGAGGGAAATCAACTTCTTCAGCAACAACGCCCTTATGTTACATTTTTAATTCTTGAGCAACCATAGTTTGAGAATACCAGCTATGCACTAAACGCATAGCTTTATAGGGGTAAATACCTAGTGCTTTTCTTCTCTTACGCTATTTTCTTTCATCAAACTTCATAACATTAAGAGATCTCTTAGTTGTAGTAATTTCGCTTGAAGTATCATCAGAGTTACTAATAACAGTATTTGCTCTCATAGATTTCTCAACACCTTTAAAAGCAACTTGTTGAAATACAAATAAAACAAGAAAACCTATTATTAATTTTGTTGTTATTGATGAGGTAAGACCAAATGCATTTTCTTTGGAATTTACGTTTACTCGATTGATTAATGATTTAGGTGCTTTTTTGTTATAATTTGTTTCAGGCATTGTTTTATTATAACTTGTAAAATTACTACTAGTAGCTGCCATTGAAGGGTTCATTCCCATATTGTTTCTTCTTCCAAAACCCCCATTTCCAGAATTAGCAATTGTCGGAGAAAATACCTGCCCCTCTAATGGCTGACTATTATTAAACCCATTGGCAAAATTTTGAGAATATTGTGAAGCTCTTGTGTCTTTTCTAGTTGCTGTATCATAAGCCATTGCGCCAGAATGCTTCCTCAAGACAGAAATGCGCTCAGCGATGGTAGGGTGAGTTGCAAATTCACCCACTGATGCCCCATCAATCATCATTGCGTCTATTAAGGGATCAAGCCCATTAATAATGCTATGCCCTTCAATTTTTTGCAAAGCCGAAATTAGCGCAGCTGGGTTATGAGTAAGCCGCACAGCCTCAGCATCAGCAATATATTCACGTGAGCTGGCAATTAGGTAGCGTGATATTTTAGATATTGTTTGTGCTATACTTGAAAAAAATCCAGCGGATAAAAAAAGAATTATTAATGGAGAAAAAAGGACTAAGAGAACAACTGTTTTTGTGCCTCTCACCTTTAGTGGGTTAAGTCTAGATAGTAAGTTTAAACTTGAAACTGTGATATTAGTAAAAGCCATTGATCGAATATCAGCATTTACAATATGAGTAATTTCATGAGCAATTACTGCAGAAAGCTCATCATCATCAAGTTTTTTTAGCAAACCTTCAGTAATTATTATTGTTGCAGAATTTTTAGTAAAACCACAGGCAAAGGCGTTGCAGGAATTTGTTTGAAGAATAGAAATTGCTGGCATAGAAATCCCTGCAGTAATTGCTAAAGATTCAATAATTCTAAAAAGTCTAGGGTTTTGAGCTTTTTCAATTGTTCTAAAACCTAAGCTATTTTGCAAATTATGCTTAAAAGTTAAAATTTGGAACAAGAATATGCACAC
Organism: Hyphomicrobiales bacterium; assembly: GCA_027066315.1. Taxonomy (GTDB): domain Bacteria; phylum Pseudomonadota; class Alphaproteobacteria; order Rhizobiales; family Devosiaceae; genus S141-66. The sequence goes on along the minus strand of JAMONZ010000108.1, from coordinate 19,055 downwards.
TCCAAAAAGTGAGACCCATAAACCGTAACTAGAAAAATAACCAATAGGATCCATGAAAATCAAATTAGGAATTTTTCCATCCATGCTAGATAATATAAGAATAGGTAGAGCAAGCAAAACACTAACAATAAGATGAAAAGAAACAAAAAAACCAGCAAACATCCATAGGGAGCGAAAATTATTCCGCACAATATGCCCATAAAACCCATTAACCCTAGACATTCCGACCTCCTATAAAAATGCGTGTTAAACTCTGATAATTGAAATTAGAATTTGATTGATACTGGCTCGTCCATTATCATTCTCTCTGCGCCCAATTCATAGGCCTTACGAATTTCAAGCCCACTTTTAGATGCAACCATACTACCAGGGAATTGACGTATGTTAGAGTTTAGCTCTGCAACAGTAAGGTTGTAAAAGCGACGTGATGCTGTAATTCTATTTTCAACTTCTAATAAATCTGTGCGAAAATGTTGAAAGTGAGATGATGCTTTTAGCTGGTCATAATTCTCTGCAATTGAAAGCACAGAATTAAGACTTTGGCTAAGTAGAACTTCCGCATGTATTTTTTCTTCTTTATTGGCCGCATTTAAAGCGTCTGACTGTGCTTGAGAAACTTTATCCAAAACACCCATCTCATGACCTACATAACCTTTTAGGGTTTCAAGTAAGCCGGGTATCAAGCTATGTCTATGTTTAAGAAGAGAATCTATATCAGAAAATGCAGTTTTGCATCTCTCATCAAGTGCCATTAAAATGTTGTGAGAAGAATATAATCTATACAACACAAAACCTACTATTCCCAAAAGCCCTAAAATTCCATATCCAACATAGTCCATGTTTAGTCTCCTTATTTTTGATGACTAGACAATAGACTTAAGTTTTTAAACTGGGCTTAATTAGCACGGTAAACAAAGTATTTAAAATATTGGTTTTTTTATTTAGCATAAGTTAAATATTTTATTTTATATACCTTAAAAATTAAGTTCTTAAATAATTGGGAATGTTTATTGGGAGTAACATTAATGGCAGAATCACTGATTAAACGCATAAACCGTATTATATCTGGAAGAGTTGAAGATATTGTCGATGATATGGAAAAAGCTGGCGGAACACGAGTTATGCGTGAGGCAGTTCGTGAATTAGACCGTGTTGTAGATGATGTAAAAGCAGAGCGTGATGAGATGACAGCGCGCCGTTTACAAGCAGTTAGACAGCAACGTATGTATGCTGAAAGATTAGAAGTTATTGAAGAAAAAGCTCGCTTTGCAATGGAGCAAGGCCGCGAAGATTTAGCAGAGGCAGCATTATTGCGCCAAATGGACTTTGAATCTCAAAAAGAAAAATTAATAATCACAGAGAATGATTGTGCTGAAAAAGAACGTGAATTAGAAGAATCTCTTGCCTCACTTGAAATGCGCAAAGCTCATTTAGAAGAAGAACTTAAACATTTTGAAGCAGCACGTAGCGAAGCTGGCGTTAATGATGACATATCTAGCTCAGTATCTCGTAGCAAATTAAAAAAAGTAGAGCGTGCAGAGGCTGCTTTTAACCGTGCAATGACTGGTGCAGGCGGAACTAATAATATTGCAGACGCTAAAAATACATCTAGCATAGCTGAGATTGATGCAATAAAAAGACAATCCGAAATTTCAGCAAGAATGGACGCATTGCGTGGGAAAAAGAAGGCTGGTTAATTTTATTTATCAATACTGAAGCCCTAGTTTAAATAGTAGGGCTTCAACTTCTTATGACGTAATTAATAAGACCATTGCCGAGATTTTTTGACCAAGAAGTCACGAAATACAGCAACACGTTTGGAATTTTTAAGGGTTGGTGGATAAACAAAGAAAGTTTCAAACTCTGGAAGTTTAACCTCCTCAAGTATTTGAGCTAATTCTGGCTCTCCTCTGGTTGCGTAATCCGGTAGCATAGCAATGCCATTGCCTGCCCGTGCCGCTTGCAACATACCATAAATAGAGTTTACCTTGAGAGCCACAGGGCGAGAGCTATTATCTTTTCTGCCCAACTTTTCCAAACAATTTATATTGCCAAGAAATGCAGGTGCTGGTTCTCCAAAAGTTATTATTCGATGATTATCGAGCTGCTCTGTGGTTTCTGGCTCGCCATTTTTTGCTAAATATGATTTTGAAGCATAGATATGAAAATGCACTGTGAATAGTTTTCGCTGTATCATTTCTGATTGGGTGGGGCGGTGCAGACGTATTGCAACATCTGCTTCACGCATTGCTAAATCAAGTTCGGCATCTTGCAATCTTATCTGCAATTCGATTGTTGGGTAAAGGTTTAAAAATTCATTGATTCTTGGGGCAAGCCAAGTTGAACCAAGCCCCACAGTTGTAGTTACTACCAATGGTCCTGCAGGTACATGATGGCTTTCACTCATTTGAGTTTCAACCTGTGCTAATTCCCAAGACATTTGGTGAGCCGTTCGAAACAATTGCTCACCAACCTCGGTTAAAACCAAACCTCGGGCATGCCTTATGAATAGCTTGAGTTTAAGGTCAGCCTCAAGGTTTGAAACTTGCCTAGAAACTGCAGACTGGCTCATGCCAAGTCTTTCTGCTGCATGGGTAAAACTGCCAGCTTCGCCAACACAATGGAAAATCCTAAGTTTATCCCAATCAAGCATTTTAACCCCTATTCGCTATCTAAAAACTTTTCAGCTTCAAGTGCTGCCATGCAGCCCATGCCAGCGGCTGTTACTGCTTGACGATAAATATCATCAGTCACATCACCAGCGGCATAAACCCCTTTAATATTTGTAGCAGCACTATCGGCTGCTGTCACAAGATAACCACCATTTTTCATTTCTAACTTATCAATAAATATTTTTGTAGCAGGAGCATGGCCAATAGCAATGAAAACTCCATCAACTTTAATATCGCTTATTTCATTAGTTTTAACATTGCGCAGCTTCGCCCCAGTAACAGAAGGAGGCATTTTATTGCCAACTACTTCATGTAGTTCGCTATCCCAAATAACTTCAATTTTTGGGTGCTTGAATAGACGTTCTTGCAAGATTTTTTCAGCTCTAAATTCATCACGTCTATGCACAATGGTGACTTTGGAAGCAAATTTTGTCAAAAATAATGCTTCTTCCACGGCTGTATTACCGCCACCAATAACCAAAATTGGCTTATCTTTATAAAAGAAACCATCGCAAGTTGCACAAGCTGAAACACCAAATCCTTTGAATTTTTCTTCACTAGGTAGGCCAAGCCATTTTGCTTGTGCGCCAGTTGCAATGACTAAAGCATCACATGTGTATTTTGTGCCGCTATCGCCAATCAGTGTGAAGGGGCGTTTATCTAGTTCTACTTCAACAATTGTATCTGCAATTATTTTCGTGCCAACATTTTCTGCCTGAGCGCGCATCTGCTCCATAAGCCATGGCCCTTGAATTGGGTCTGCAAACCCAGGGTAATTTTCAAGTTCATCTGTGATGGTAAGCTGGCCACCGGGTTGAATGCCCTCAATTATAACAGGCTCAAGCATTGCTCGAGAAGCATAAATTGCTGCCGTATATCCAGCTGGGCCAGATCCGATAATCATAAGTTTAGAATGCATAATAAAAGCCTTATTTGTCTTAAAAATATTTATATTTAAGATATGGCTTTAGTACACAAACATACAAGAGTAGAAATGATAAATCACAAAAAAATGAAATATATTTTGGTCTATTTAAATATATTTAACGCTAAGTATTTCATACGAACGTGAACCACCTGGGGCAGATACCTCAAAACTATCGCCAACTTCTTTTGAAATCATCGCACGTGATACAGGTGAAGAAATAGAAATCCTGCCAGAATTAATATCGGCCTCGGGGTTTCCAACAATCTGATAAGTTGTTTCTTCATCGCTATCTTCGTCAACAATAGTAACGGTTGCTCCAAATTTAATTGTATCTCCGCTTAGTTTTGAGACGTCAATTATTTGAGAAAGTGCAATAATAGATTCTAATTCTTTAATTCGACCCTCATTGTGCCCTTGCTGTTCTTTTGCAGCATGATATTCGGCATTTTCTGAAAGGTCGCCATGTGCACGGGCTTCCGAAATGGCATTAATAATGCGACGGCGGTCTATTGATGTGCGCTGTTCATATTCATTAGTGAGCATTTTATGCCCAGCAATTGTTAGGGGGACTTTTTCCATTTTTAAGCTCCCGTTTCCTTAAGAGGTAATTATAAATGAGGTAATTAGAAAAACAAAATCTGACGCTAAAGTTATTTAGCGTCAGATCAAAAATCAAAAACTAATTTCTATCATATAAAATGATAAGAATAATTAGAATTTAAGATGCAACAACAAGGTTGTCTGCAGCAGACTTGCCTGTGCGGCTGTCTTCTACAATTTCATACTCAACTTTTTGTCCTTCATCCAAGCCATTCAAGCCTGAACGTTGTACTGCAGAGATGTGAACAAACACATCAGCGCCGCCTTCATCAGGTTGAATAAAGCCGAAGCCTTTTTGTCCGTTGAACCATTTAACGGTACCAGTAGCCATTTTAGTCGCCTTTCGAATAGTCTTAATAAATAACTCTGAAAACAATTTTGCTTTCAGAATCGCAAAAATCGAAAATCTTGGATGTTAGACAGTAGTTGTGCAAGAAAGCAAATTCTTGCGGGCAGTGTCGTAAGCCGCAGTGATCGATGCAGCTTCATAACCTAAAAATACTAATTTCACAACTATTTTTGACATCTAGACAAAATTTAAATCCAAAAATACCCAATATTACATATTTTTATAGTAGTTTTCACGTAGTTGCTGCTTCATCTAGAATAAAATCCCCTCTTTTAAGGTCACTAAAAGTAAGAAAAACAAAGTGATTTGAAAGGAAGTGAATTGAAGGGAATAGTATTTTCGCAATTTTTAGAAATGGTAGATGAAAACTTTGGCCATGATGTAACGGAGCATATTATTGCAGCCTCAGATTTGCCATCTGGTGGTGCTTACACTTCTGTTGGAACTTATGACCATGAAGAAATAATTTCACTGGTCGGTAATCTATCCCATATTTCAGGTGTTAAAGTACAAGAATTAGTCATTTCCTTTGGTCATTATTTAATAAAAAACTTTCAAATAATATTCCCAAAATATTTTGTAGAAATTGATAATGCCTTAGAGCTATTAGAAAATGTAAATGACTATATTCATGTAGAGGTGCGAAAATTATATCAAGATGCGCAATTGCCAAAAATCTCCACCCAAAGGACATTAGATGACGGGCTAATACTCACCTATAAATCAAAGCGTGGCATGGGAGATTTAGCTCAAGGCATGATTGAGGGGGTAATTGATATTTATGGATCAAAATATACTTGTGATCGAATAGATTTAGAAAAAGAGGGCGATCTGCAATGCATTCAGTTCAACATAGTGAAAAAGCAACAATAAAATTAGATGCAACAGCTCTAAAAATCAGACTGCATCGTGAAAAAAAAGCACGCCTTGCGGCAGAAGATTTGATTGAAGAAAAAAGCCAAGATCTTTTTGATGCAAATAAGCAATTAGAGCAGATATTATCTGGCGGTGTGAAAATGCTAACTGATGTTTTGGCTTTAGCTCGCCCAGAAGTTTTTCAAAAAGCGGCAAAAGTTCAAAGATGGGCAAAGCAAGTTGCGCCAAAATTTAACATTGAACGTCCTTGGGAATTGGATTTGGCCGCAATGCTTTATCCCCTAGGGATTGTCGCTCTGCCCGATGAGTTGGCTCTAAAATATGCTTTAAACAAGCCATTAAATAAAAAAGAGCAAGCCCAAATAAATCAAAGCACTCAAACTGCCTATCAGCTAATTAGTAATATTGAGCAAATGCGAGGAGTTGCACTCGCAATTCGCTATTGCCGTAAAAATTTTGATGGTACAGGCTATCCACCAGAAAAAATAAGTGGCCAAGATATTCCATATAATTCACGAATATTAAAAGTCTTGGTTGATCTTGCAGACGCCTCAACAGGGCAAGACGTTTCTCGCTCTGATGGTTTTATGAAAATGGCATCACATAAAAATGAGTATGATATTGAGGTTTTGAAGGTTTGCTATATTGAATTACTCGAAGGTAGCGAGAAAAAAGTTGATGATAGGCTTATTCTCTCTCTTTTACCAAATTTGCTTAAACCCAAGGATGTTGTGATAAAAGACATTGTTGATATTGATAACAATCTACTTCTTGCTTCAGGTCTTGAACTTAGCGAAATGAGCATAGAGCGACTTTGTCATTTATTAAGAAAAAAGCGTATTCTTGGCAAAATAGAAATATCTCGCCAAAAACAAACTTAATCAAAATAGCTTTGAAGTGGTCGTACGTTTAGGTTGCCATCTTTATAGGCAGTAATTCCTTTAACAGCAGCTTTTGCCCCTGAGATTGTGGTGTAATATGGAATTTTCCCAATTAAAGCAGAACGTCTAATATCTCGACTATCAGAAATTGCCTTTGTGCCTTTGGTAGTATTAATAACCAATTGAATATCACCATTTTTTATAGCATCAACAATATGAGGACGACCCTCTAGAACTTTGTTGATTTTTTCGCATTTTATGCCTTGTTCCTGCAAATAACGCTGAGTTCCACCCGTTGCTAAAATTGAAAAACCCATTTTTTCAAGCGTTGCAATAGCAGGAGTTATTGCCTGTTTGTCATTATCTTTAACAGAAACAAAAACAGCCCCCTTGGTAGGAACATTGGTGCTTGCACCTAATTGTGATTTAGCAAATGCAATGCCAAAGTCGCTATCAAGCCCAATTACCTCGCCAGTTGAGCGCATTTCTGGCCCAAGCATGGTGTCAACTGATGGGAAGCGAGCAAATGGGAAAACCGCTTCTTTTACAGCTATATGGTCATAAGTTTTTTTGCTTAAATTAAAGCTGGCAAGACTTTCCCCCGCCATAACTCGAGAAGCAATTTTGGCAATCGGCTCGTTAATAACTTTTGCAACAAATGGCACAGTGCGTGATGCACGAGGATTTACCTCAATAATATATACTACATCACCTTTTACCGCATATTGCACATTCATCAAACCACCAACTTTTAGCTCCCTAGCTAATGCAATAGTTTGACGCTCTAATTCTGCAATAATTTCTTTTGATAAAGAATGTGGCGGTAATGAGCAGGCACTATCTCCAGAGTGAATTCCAGCCTCCTCAATATGCTCCATAATAGCGCAAATATAAACATCTTTGCCATCACTCAAACAATCAACATCAACCTCAATTGCACCAGCTAAATATCCATCAAAAAGCAGTGGGTTTTTGGCGATAACAAAATTTATCTGCCCTGTTTTATCATTCGGATATTTAACCACAACATCAGGCGGCACTAATTCACTCAAGGTCGATTGAATATAGGCCTCAAACTGTTCTTTATTATGTATTATTGCCATTGCTCGTCCGCCCAAAACATAAGAGGGGCGAATAACCAATGGATAGCCAACTTCCTCGGCAACAATGCGAGCCTGCTCAAGCGAATAAGCAATGCCATTTGTTGGCTGAGTAAGCTCTAAATCATTAACCAACTTCATGAAACGATCACGGTCTTCTGCTAAATCAATAGCATCTGGTTGCGTGCCTAAAATGGGTACTCCTGCGCTTTGCACAGCTTTTGCTAAGTTTAGCGGTGTCTGCCCGCCAAACTGCACAATAACACCCTCAACACTGCCATTTTGTTTTTCTGTCTCAATAATTTCTATTACATCTTCTTCGCTTAATGGCTCAAAATATAGCCTATCAGAAGTGTCATAATCGGTTGAAACTGTTTCAGGATTGCAATTGACCATAATGGTCTCATAACCCTGATCGGACAAAGCAAAAGCGGCATGACAGCAGCAATAATCAAATTCAATCCCTTGGCCAATACGGTTAGGTCCACCACCCAAGATGATAATTTTTTTCTTATCACTTGGCTGTGCTTCATTGGCGATTTTGCCAGCAAATTCCGCCTCATAGGTTGAATACATATATGGGGTTGGCGAGGCAAATTCTGCCGCACAAGTATCAATACGTTTATAAACAGGGCGCACGCCTAAATCATAACGAATGGAGCGAACTTCTGTTTGGTCTTTGTCGCTCAATTCCGCTAATCTTGCATCAGAAAATCCGCTTGCTTTTAATTTAAGCAAATTTTCAGCGTCTTTTGGTAAGCCAAACTCACGTATCTTTTCTTCCAAATCAACAATATTGCGTATCTGTTCCAAAAACCATTTATCAACAAAACAAATTTGGTAAATTGCTTCATTGTCCATGCCCATACGCATTGCCTGTGCAATGTGGAGTAATCTTTCAGGGGTTGGTTTTGCTAATGCCGCTCGTATGGCATTTTTATCATCACCTTCGCCAATGCCAGGAATTTCAACTTCGCTTAATCCTGTTAAGCCAGTTTCAAGCGAGCGAAGAGCTTTTTGAAAACTCTCTGCAAATGTTCGCCCAATCGCCATTGCTTCACCAACAGATTTCATCGCAGTGCCAAGGCGATTATCCGCCCCAGGAAATTTTTCAAAAGCAAAACGAGGAATTTTTGTAACCACATAATCAATCGTAGGCTCAAATGATGCAGGAGTTGCGCCCTTGGTAATGTCATTTTCAAGTTCATCAAGCGTATAACCAACCGCAAGTTTTGCTGCAATTTTTGCAATTGGAAAACCAGTAGCTTTTGAAGCCAAAGCAGAAGAGCGAGAAACACGAGGGTTCATCTCAATAACAATGAGGCGGCCATCTTTTGGATTAACCGCAAACTGCACGTTTGATCCGCCAGTTTCTACCCCAATTTCTCGCAAAACCGCAAGCGAGGCATCACGCATTATTTGATATTCTTTATCTGTGAGAGTGAGGGCAGGGGCAACGGTTATACTATCGCCAGTATGTACCCCCATCGGGTCAACATTTTCAATTGAGCAAATAATAATGCAATTGTCCTTTTTATCACGAACAACTTCCATTTCATATTCTTTCCAACCCACAATTGATTCTTCAACCAAAACCTCAGTAGTTGGCGAAGCATCTAAGCCGCTTTCAATAATTGTAAGATATTCTTCTTTATTATAGGCAATGCCACCACCAGTGCCACCTAGGGTGAACGATGGACGGATAATTGTTGGCAGACCAATTTCCTCAAGTGCCTCAAGTGCTTCGGGGATATTATGAGCAAGCATTGAGCGAGGGGTTTCTAGTCCAATTTTTTTCATGGCTGTGCGGAATAAATCTCGATCTTCAGCTTTGTCGATTGCATGCGCATCTGCGCCAATCATCTCAATATCAAATTTGTCTAAAACACCCATTTTACGCAAAGAAAGGGCGGTGTTTAATGCTGTCTGCCCGCCCATTGTCGGTAGAAGAGCCATTTTTTCATCTGGCCTTTCTGTGCGCTCTTTTTCAATAATTTTTGCAACAACTTCAGGAGTAATCGGCTCCATATAAGTTGCATCTGCTAAATCAGGATCGGTCATAATAGTAGCTGGGTTTGAATTGACCAGCACTACTCGATAGCCCTCATCTTTAAGAGCTTTACATGCTTGTGTGCCAGAATAGTCAAATTCACATGCTTGCCCAATAATAATAGGGCCTGCGCCAATTATAAGAATAGTATTTATATCGTCACGTTTTGGCATAGCTTTTTCCGTTTAGCGTAGGTCAAAATAAACCCAAGCGAAAACGCCTGTGTTTTTTGATTTAATAATAAGTTGCTAAGTTTGCTTTATATGCAAAGAATCATTTTTATGAAAGAGGCAAAATGCACAATTACATAGTTTTTGAGAGTTTTATTACACCCAAGAAAAAGCCCGCTCTAGTTCTTTAATTCCAGTGCCTTTAAAACAAATTCCGTGCGCAATAATGATATTTTCTGGTTGCCATGCTTTCATCTGGGCAAGAGATTTTTTAGCTTTTGCTTTACCACCCAAAAATGATAATCGAAAATCAATCGGTGCTTTACCATTTGGTGCAATAATCCCAACAAATGGCATTATTATTCTCTTCCAGCCCTTAAACCAATCTTTTTCAAAATTTTCAATCAAATCAGCCAAAATTAAAGTTTTTGAACTTTTATGAAAAAACACTACCTCGCTTACAGCTTTTGAGCCGGCAAATATAATTTGATCAATTTCCTTTGCCCATTTCTCTTCTGGCTCATTTTGCAACTCGCCATCAAAAACTAAGTCATTTCGTTTTTTCTTCAAGCCAGGGGAGGCAAACATTTTAGCTTTTGGGTAAATTTTCTTCCAATCCCCTAAGAATAAATGATGTATTTTATTTGGCGAAACAAGAAATGCTACTTCACCCAATTTATCAATTTCAGCCAAAATTTCTTTAGTTGGGGCAATTGGCGAATGAATGAATAATTCATCATTTTCCAGCTTTATGATAGTCATTCTTGTGGGATAATCAAACCCATAAAAATTAACTGGCAACCCCTCACAAATCCAAATGTCTTTCGCAAAAGGAATTAAATATTCATTGCCCATTACCATCTCCTTATTTTAAAGATAGGTAAAAGAAGATATAATTGCAATGTCTAGCTAACCACAGTTATCCTCTCAGCCGCACGGGTAATACCAGTATAAAGCCAGCGGCTTTTTTCTTCTCTAAATACGTATGCCTCGTTGAATAAAAACACATTATCCCACTGGCTACCCTGTGCTTTATGCACCGTTAGGCAATAGCCAAAGGTAAACTCATCATATTGACGACGCACTGCCCAAGCCATTTTGTCTTCGTTGCCAGAAAAAAAGTCTTTATGAGTCTTAACCGTGGTTTCAACCATATTGCCAAAACCCTCGTCCGATGCCAAAGAGAGTTGATATTTACCAGCATTTTTACGCTTCACATCAGTTGTAATCCATATCTGCCCATTCAATAATTTTTTACGAGGGTTATTCCTTAAGCAAACCATTCTATCGCCAACAACAGGCTCAAGGTGAGGTAGCTTAAGCAGTTCACGCAAACGATTATTATATTCAAGCCGTGTTTTATTTCGTCCAACTAAAACCTGATCTGCCCCAAGCACTTCATCAGTATCAACATCATGACGGCTTATTACACGACTATCGCCATAATTCCCATGCTGCAACTCACGCCCCTCACGAATATCAAGCGACATACGCACAATTGGGTTGTCCCTTGCTTGGCGATGGATTTGAGTTAACATAATATCTGGCTCAATCTCGGTAAAAAAACCAGCTCCTTTAACGGGTGGAAGCTGAAACGGATCACCAAGCACTAAAATTTTAGTACCAAAAGAAAGTAAATCACGCCCCAAAATTTCATCAACCATTGATACTTCATCAATCACGATTAAATCAGCATCAATTGCAGCACTTTCTGGGTCAAGGCGAAATTGTGGCTCACCCTCTTTATCGCTTACAAGCGTGTAAATAAGCGAGTGAATTGTACTTGCACCTTTGCAGCCATGTTTACGCATAACCAAGGCAGCTTTGCCGGTAAAAGCGGCATATTTAACTACTCCAACGTCTTTTGCTAAATGTCTAGCCAATGTGGATTTACCCGTACCTGCCCAACCAAAAAGGCGAAATACTTGGCTAGCATTTTTATCCTTTAGCCAGCTTGATACGGCAATAAGTGCTTCATCTTGTTGTGATGACCATTTCACAATGTTTATTTCCTTTGTTTGGCTAAATGATTCTTTTACCTAAAAAAACACTCTAGCCTGATAACAAAAGACACGCTATTATCTTCTTTAGTTTGAATAAAAAAGCAGATGATAAATGACAAAAACAGCATTCACCTTCCCTGGGCAAGGCTCGCAAGCAATTGGCATGGGTCTAGAATTGGCAAAGGCATACCCTCAAGCAAAAGCAGTGTTTGATGAGGTAGATGAAGCTCTTCATCAAAACCTCTCAACTTTAATGTTTGAAGGGAGCGAAGACGAATTGCGCCTAACCGAAAATGCCCAGCCAGCTTTATTAGCAGTGTCTATGGCGGTTGTTAGGGTGCTTGAGGCTAAGGGAATTAGCGTTGCCAAAAATGCCTCTTTTGTTGCTGGCCATTCATTGGGGGAATATTCAGCTCTTTGTGCAGCTGGTACATTCACTCTAAGCGATACAGCTCGATTGCTCAAAACACGTGGGCAGGCAATGCAACAAGCAGTGCCAGTTGGTGAGGGTGCAATGGCGGCGATTTTGGGGCTTACTTTAGAAGATGTTTTAGAAGTTGCAAAACAGGCTGGGCAGGGTGGAGTTTGTGATGTTGCAAACGACAATGCCCCTGGGCAGGTTGTGATTTCAGGAAATGTAAATGCAATTGAGCGTGCCATTATATTGGCAAAAGCAAAGGGAGCAAAACGTGCGCTTTTATTGCCCGTCAGTGCGCCTTTTCACTGCTCCCTAATGTGTTCTGCTGCCGAAAAAATGGAAGAAGTTTTGGCATTAGTAAATATGAATAATCCTGTTGTTCCAATAATAAGTAATGTTTTAGCCGCCCCAATTAGCGATGCAAATGAAATTCGCCGCCGTTTAGTTGAGCAAGTAACAGGCAAGGTGCGCTGGAGTGAAAGCATCTCTTGGCTTACGGGTGAGGGCGAAGTGACCGATTTACTTGAGCTTGGAGCTGGAAAAGTCCTAAGCGGGCTTGCTAGACGGATAAATCGTGATGCAAAAGCTATCTCAATTGGCACATTTGAGCAGATAGAAGAATTTGTTTCTAAATAAAGATATTTCAAAAGAGTAGGATTATATATGTTTGATTTAAGCGGTAAAAAAGCCTTGATAACTGGCGCAAGCGGTGGCATTGGTCGTCAAATCGCTATTGCACTGGCAAATGCTGGGGCTCAGGTTGCATTAAGTGGCACACGAGTGAATGTGCTAGAAGAGACGGCATCTTTAATCTCGGGTAAGTCGCATATTTTACCATGTAATCTATCTGATTTAGAAGCAGTAGATCAGCTTGCCCCGCAAGCTATTGAGGCAATGGGTGGGGTTGATATTTTGATTAACAATGCGGGGGTTACTCGTGATAATCTCTTCATGCGGATGAAAAATGAGCAATGGGACGAAGTGATAGCTATTAATTTAACAGCTTCTTTTCGCCTTTCCCGCTCAGTTTTAAAAACCATGATGAAACAGCGTTTTGGTCGTATTATCGGTATTTCTTCTGTTGTTGGCGTAACGGGCAATGCAGGGCAGGCAAATTACGCAGCCTCAAAAGCAGGTCTAATTGGCATGAGCAAATCCATCGCTTATGAAGTAGCGTCACGCAATATTACAGTTAATACAATTTCCCCTGGTTTTATTGCCTCACCAATGACAGATGAGCTTAATGATAAACAACGAGAAGCAACACTGGTAAAAATTCCAGCTAATCGTTTAGGAGAAGCAAAAGAAGTTGCAAGCTGTGCATTATTTTTGGCATCTGATGAAGCGGCTTATGTCACAGGGCATAATTTGAACGTCAATGGTGGCATGGCAATGGTGTAAAAGTCTTTTTTAAGAGCAATTTCTTGAATTTGGTATGAAAGTAATGTATCAAAAAAATTCGATTCTAATGCCTAAATATCAATTTTTTTAGCTTAGTGCATTGACATTAGGGCAGGTTTACAGCCATACGGCTAAAAGTTAACACTAAAATATAGTAATTAAAGGAAGCATATAATGAGTGATATTGCAGATCGCGTTAAAAAAATCGTCGTCGAACACCTTAGCGTTGAGGCAGACAAAGTCACAGAGAAAGCTAGTTTTATTGATGATTTGGGCGCAGATTCGCTTGACCAAGTAGAACTTGTAATGGCTTTTGAAGAAGAATTTGACGTAGAAATTCCAGATGATGCGGCTGAAGGCATTCAAACCTTTGGTGATGCTGTTTCTTTCCTTACAAAAGCAACTGCTTAAAAGTTCCTTTTAAAGATGCAGTTTCGTCGTGTCGTAGTTACAGGTATGGGTATCGTTAGCCCTCTGGGTTGCGGTGTCGATGCTGTTTGGAATAATATCCTAGCTTCGAAAAGCGGTGCTGTTAGAATTGATGATTTTTTGGTAGACGACTTGGCTTGTCAAATCGCCTGCCGCATTCCTTTAGGTGATAAATCTGAGGGAAAATTCAACCCCGATGAATGGGTTGAACCAAAAGAGCAACGCAAAGTTGACCCCTTTATAGTTTTTGGTATGGCCGCCGCAACTCAGGCAATAAATGATAGCGGCATTGACCTTTCAACTAATGAAAAACAAGAGCGTGCAGGTGTGCTTATCGGCTCTGGTATTGGTGGCATTGGCGGCATTTATGAGGCTTCAATTGCTCTTAAAGAGCGTGGCCCAAGACGTATAAGCCCATTTTTTATTCCAGGGCGTTTAATTAACTTAATTTCTGGTCATGTTTCCATTAAATATGGGCTAAAAGGGCCAAATCATTCTGTTGTTACCGCTTGCGCAACAGGCACACACGCCATTGGCGATGCCGCTCGTTTAATAATGTTTGGTGATGCCGATATAATGGTTGCGGGGGGTGCTGAATCTCCTGTTAACCGCATTTCAATGGCTGGGTTTGCTGCCTCTCGTGCGCTTTCAACTAGTTTTAATAATAACCCCAAGGACGCATCTCGCCCCTATGATAAAGACCGTGATGGTTTTGTAATGGGCGAGGGTGCTGGTGTGGTTGTGTTAGAAGAATATGAACATGCAAAAGCCCGTGGCGCAAAAATTTATGGTGAGGTGATTGGTTATGGTCTTTCGGGCGATGCGCATCATATTACCGCACCAGCTGCAGATGGAAATGGCGGTTTTCGTTCAATGCAAGCTGCAATAAAAAACGCTTCAATTGCCACAAAAGATATTGATTATATCAATGCCCATGGCACATCTACTCCTCTGGGTGATGAAATTGAACTTGGTGCAGTAACAAGATTGCTTGGTGAGCATGCCTCAAATATTGTCATGTCATCAACAAAATCTTCGATTGGTCATTTGCTTGGGGCGGCAGGTGCGGTTGAGGCAATTTTCTCGCTTTTAGCTATGCGAGATAATATTGCCCCGCCTACTTTAAATCTTGATAATCCATCAATAAAAACTAAAATTAATTTAGCTCCTCATAAACCAGTTAAAAAACAAATTGATGTTGCTCTTTCGAATAGTTTTGGCTTTGGCGGTACAAATGCCACATTAGTGTTTAAAACAGTAGATTAAGCTATTTTACTAACTCATTCATAGACAGAAATTATTATGGCAAAAGACAAACGTAAAAAGAAACCAAAACGGCGCAGAAATGCCCTGATTGAAATAACCAATGGTTTTCTTACACTTTTCATTTTGGCTTTGATTATGGCAGGTGGTGCGTTTTTCTTGTTTGCCAAAAACTTTTATTCAGAGGGCATTCTTAAGCAAGACACAGTTTTTGTGGTGAAAAGCGGCTCTGGGCTTTCTAGCGTTGCTAAAGATTTGCAAAATAACGGCATTATTTCTAATAGCTTGATGTTTCAACTTGGCGCACGCTCAAAAAAGCTAGAGGGTTCAATTAAAACTGGTGAATATAGAATTGCTAAAAATTCAAGCATGGCCGATGTGCTTTTTGAGCTTACCGAGGGCAAGCCAATAAGCTATGGAGTGACAATTCCTGAAGGATATACATCTTGGCAGGTTGTTCAGCGCATTATGGCTGATGAAAACCTAGTTGGTGAAATTGCCTCAATCCCAGTTGAAGGCTCGCTTCTACCTGATACTTATTCTTATGAGCGGGGTGAAAATCGAGCTGCTATTATTGAGCGCATGAGTGATGAGTTTAACAAAGAAGTTGCCAAGATTTGGGAAAATCGTGCCGCAAACCTGCCAATTAAAACTCCGCAAGAATTAGTCATTTTAGCCTCACTAATTGAAAAAGAAACAGGATCTCCTAATGAGCGAGCAGAGGTTGCTGGGGTGTTTGTGAATAGATTAAATCAGGGCATGCGATTGCAAACTGACCCTGCGGTTATTTATGGTATTACTTTGGGAAAAGAAAAATTAGGCCGAGGTTTAAGACAATCAGAGCTGAAAAAAGAAACCCCATATAATACTTATATCATTCCTGCCCTGCCAATTGGGCCTATCACCAATCCGGGGCGTGATTCTCTGTTAGCTGCGGCTAACCCAGCAAAAACTGATAATATTTTCTTTGTAGCAGCTGGCGCATATCCAACAGATGGGCATTTATTTGCCGTCACTTATGCCCAACACCAAAAAAATGTAGCTCTTTATCGCAAAGCCGTAGCAAAAGAAGAAGCAAGACTAAAAGCACAGGCAAAAGAAAAAGACGATGGACAAGTAAAAACGCAATAAAATAAAAATGAGTAAAATGAGTTTTTATTTCCTCGTTATTGCAAGGGGGATTGGAGTTGGAAATGAGTAAGTCAATATCTTCAATGACAGGTTATGCCCGCATAAACTCTAGTGTTGGTGAGCATGATTTTGTAATTGAAATGAAGTCAGTTAACTCTCGCAACCAAGACATTCGCCTTAGGCTTGGCTCAAATCTTGATGTCCTTGAGCAGAAGTTGCGTAAAAAAATTACCTCATTTATAAGCCGTGGTTCAATCAATATTTCTATTAGCTTAAATCTTAATGATGCAAAAAGCGAAATCGTTATAAATGAGCAGGCATTAAAAACAGTGCTTAATGCTATGCAAAATATATCAAAACAAGTAAAAACTAAAAAGCCAAGCCCAGAAGGGATTTTGGCATTAAAAGGAGTGCTTGAGCAACGTGATGCTTTAGTTGATGAGAAATCTCAAGCGGCAGTTTTGGCTGCAGTTACTAAGAATTTTGATATCTGCTTAAATGATCTGGTTACCTCTCGCCAGCTTGAGGGTGCAAAATTACAAAAAATACTTCTTAGGCGAATTGATGAAATTGAAAGTTTAAGCAAAAAAGCACAAGATCATCCATCAAGAAATAAAAAAGAAATTTTACATAAATTAAAACTTCAAATTTCTGAACTACTTGATGCCAGTCCCTCACTCTCCGAAGAGCGTTTAAACCAAGAAGCAATGATATTGGCCACAAAGGCAGATATATGTGAGGAGATAGATCGTCTATTGGCGCATGTTAAGGCGGCAAGGGAGTTGCTAAACAATGGCGGGGTGATTGGCAGAAAATTTGATTTTCTTTCACAAGAGTTTAACCGTGAGGCTAATACACTATGCGCAAAGTCAAACTCCGTTGGGCTTACAGCAATTGGCCTTGATCTAAAATTGGTGATAGATCAGTTGCGTGAGCAGGTGCAAAACATAGAATAGGCAAATATTATGAGTTTTAAACGCAAAGGTATCATGCTGGTTATTGCTTCTCCATCGGGCGCAGGAAAAACCTCCATCACTCGCTCATTGTTAAAAAATGACGACAATTTAACCATGTCTGTTTCACTAACCACACGCCCAATGCGCAAGGGCGAAGTGGACGGCAAAGATTATCACTTTCGCTCAATTGATGAGTTTAATAAAATGAAAGACGCTGGAGAATTGCTAGAATGGGCAAAAGTGCATGATAATTATTATGCCACTCCTAAAGCGCAAGTCGATGAAATGATTAAAAATGGCCAAGACGTTATTTTTGATATTGATTATCAAGGCACGCAACAACTGTATGAGAAATGCCGAGCTGATATGGTATCTGTGTTTATTTTGCCACCCTCAATCACCGAGTTACACGAACGCCTAAAGGGCAGGGCTCTTGATAGTGATGAGGTGATTTCTCGTCGTTTGAAAAATGCAAAAATTGAAATTGAGCATTGGCCAGAATATGATTTTGTGCTGATAAATGAGGATTTGGATAAAGCAATAAGTGACGTTAGGCATATTTTAGAATCAGCCCGCTTAGCAAGAATAAGACAAACCAGCCTTTCAGCTTTTGCAAAAGAATTGCAAAATCAAATTGATGAGCTTTAGGTTTTTCAACAATCTCAGGATAAGGGTTTGGTAGGTAGCAATTTGGCCATGTCCAAAAAGGCACTAATTGGTAATTCTTCTGCCCTCTCAGTTCCTTTTAATTCTGCTACATCTAGTAAGGGAGCAACAGGTACTCCAAGTGATTTTAGACTTTGGCGCAACATTTTTCGTCTTTGTCCAAAAGCAGCACGAGTGACATTTTCAAGCGATTTTAATGACACGCTCTCATCTATTTTTTTTGGTGTTAAATGCACAATTGATGAGGTAACTTTTGGAGCTGGGGTAAAATTTGACCTATCAACATCAAAAGCAATTTGCGCTTCTGTGCGCCAACCGCTCAATACACCTAAACGACCATAGGCTTTTGACTTTGGCTCAGCACAAATTCTTTGCGCTACTTCTTTTTGAAACATCAATGTCATACTTTCATAAAAAGCAGGCCATGGATCGTAACTTAGCCAGCCCGTGAGCAGGGGAGTGGCAATATTATAGGGTAAGTTGGCAATGATCTTTACTCGACCTGTGCATAATTTTGTAAAATCTATTTCTAAAGCATCGGCGCAAATAATCTCTACTCTATTAGGATAAGCGGCTGAAATTTCCTCTAATGCAGGTAATGCTCGCTCATCTCGCTCAATTGCAATCACTTTTTTTGCCCCTTGTGCTAAAATAGCTCTAGTTAATCCGCCCGGTCCCGGTCCAACTTCAATAACACTGACATCACTAAGCGAGCCAGCGGCTCTTGCAATACGTGAGGTTAAGTTCAAGTCGAGTAAAAAATTCTGCCCTAATTCCTTCTTAGCACTCAAGCCATGTTTGGCAATCACATCTCGAAGTGGTGGCAAGTCATCTATTTGGCTCATGATGCACTCATTTCATCGGCAAGACGAATAGCAGCTAACATGCTTTTGTTTGAGGCCTTGCCGCTTCCAGCTAACTCAAGTGCAGTGCCATGGTCGGGCGAAGTTCGAATGATTGGCAGGCCAAGAGTGATATTCACCCCCTCATCAAATGCTAGTGTTTTTATTGGGATAAGTGCCTGATCGTGATACATCGCAATTACGCAATCATATTTAGCCCAATGCGGTGGGTGAAATAATGTATCAGCCGCTAAAGGGCCAATTGCGTCAATCCCCATTTTTTGTAACTTAGCTATCGCAGGGGCAATAATATCACGATC
>JAMONZ010000107.1 GCA_027066315.1 Hyphomicrobiales bacterium | reverse complement strand
TATTGCCTCCATATTACAATTCATACGCATGTTAGCCAATGATAATTCAGTTATAATTGACCATAATGTCGCCAAGTCAGAACTTGCAACAGGCTATAGAAATGCCGCATTAGCCAATTATTTACGCTCATATGACGTAGTGCAAAACCCAATTGAAAATATCCTAGGGGTTTATTTTCATCATTGCGCCGTTTCTATGTCTAGTGAACAACTGGCTATGGCTGGTAAATATCTTGCATTTCATGGCTGCCAAAACCCAAATAATAATCATGTTATTTCTTCTGATAGAGCAAGGAGAATTGTCGCAATTATGACAACTTGCGGCCTTTACGATGGTTCAGGTGATTTTGCCTACCGAGTTGGCTTGCCAGCAAAAAGCGGAGTTGGTGGCGGAATTTTAGCAATTGTTCCAAATATTGCTTCGATCGCAGTTTGGTCACCGGGTTTAGATAAAACAGGAAACTCACTCATTGGAATAAATGCCCTAGAAAAACTAACCAAATCCATGAACTGGTCAATTTTTGGATAAGACTAATAAATCGGCTGATTTGTATCGAACTCAACAGCGAAGCTGATAAAAAAAATTCAGCTCAAAAAACCAACTAGCACCTATTTGCTTTCTAAAAACTTTGGAGCGGGCGATCAGATTCGAACTGACGACCTAAACCTTGGCAAGGTTTCGCTCTACCCCTGAGCTACGCCCGCACTCCAGATGAGTGTTATTAATAAATGCCTCATTGCCTTTGGCATTACTCAACCGGCGTTATATGCGAAATAATTACTACAATTGCAACCAAAATATCTTAAATTTTGAAATTACTTCAAAAACTGGTTTTTTAAGGGCTTGCCCACCTCTTATCTTTTGGGGCAAACTACCATTTCACTAGTTTGCTAATTTTTAGGACTTTAAATGAAAATTTCTAACACTAACCCACCAAAAGCTAATTTAATTAAAGATGGATCGCTAGCATCTTTTCAAGCTGATGTTATTGATGCATCCAAAACAACACCAATTTTAATTGATTTTTGGGCTCCATGGTGTGGCCCATGTAAACAGCTCACTCCAGTAATAGAAAAAGTAATAAATGAACTAAATGGCAAAATAAAACTTGTAAAAATAAACCTCGATGAAAATCAACAATTAGCCACTCAAATGGGAGTGAAATCCGTTCCTAGCGTTTTTGCTTTTATTGATGGCAAGCCTGTTGATGGCTTTATGGGGGCATTGCCATATACACAAATCCTAGAGTTTGCTAAAAAAATTATCGCTCAAGCCCCGCAGACACAAAATGGTGATTTTGCTGCACAGCTAGAACAAGCATTAGAGCAAGCTAATGCTGCGCTTAACGAAGAAAAATTCGCTGACGCTGAGCATATATTCTCTTTAATTTTAGAACATATTCCAGATAATGACGACGCACTCATTGGCTTAGCAAAAACCTATATTTTTGCAAATGTGTTAGACAAGGCACAAGAAGAGCTTGATAGAGTAAGTGAAGTTGGCCAAAAAACCCAAGATTTTTTATCCCTTAAAGCCAAAATTCTCCTCATTAATGAAACAGCATCACTTAGCTCAAGAGATGAGTTAGAAAAAAAACTAAGTAATGATGAAAATAACCACCAAATTCGCTTTGATTTAGCTCTTATTCTTAATAGTGAGGGAAAAAACCAAGAAGCCGCTAGCCAATTAATAGAAATTATGCGCCAAGATAGAGATTGGAATGATGATGGGGCTAGAAAAAAACTTTTAGAGTTTTTTGAAAGCTGGGGGCAGACTGCGCCACAAACCATAAAAGCAAGACGATTATTATCTTCTGTTTTATTTTCATAAATTATTCTCATAAATTGTAAAAAACATGATTAAAAACCCAACAAATCCATCACAACTTCCACCCAATCTTCCTATTTTGCCAATTTCTGGTGCTTTTTTACTTCCAGCAACCCACCGCCCATTAAATATTTTCGAACCTAACTATATTGAGCTAGTAGATCATATTCTTGCATCAAACAGACTGGTCGGACTCATTCAACCGGCTCTCACTGGACAAACTTCTTCTCGATATTCTTCAAAAGAAAACAAAACAAAACAGTTAGCAAATATTGGTACAATTGGTAAATTGGTTCATTTTGAAGAAATTGACCAAGAAAAATATTTAATTATTCTTGAGGGCATTACTCGTTTTAAGTTGGGGAAGGAAATAATATCTAAAAAGCCATTTCAACAATTTGAAATTAATAGCCAAGATTTTGCCCATGACTTTACTTTTAAACTTAAAAATAGTGAAAATTACATTATTGAAAGCGAGGCTATTAATCGCACTCGATTTTTATCAGTAATGCGCAATTATGCCAAATTTGCCGAAATTGATATTAATTGGAATGAAGTTGAACAAACAAATATTATTGATTTAGTAAATCTTGTTTCAATGCATGGGCCATATAATGATAAAGAAAGACAATTATTACTTGAGGCGAAAACTATTAAACTTAGGGCGCAAACTTTAATTGCCTTGGCTGAGCTAGAAATGGGAATAGAGCAGCAAAAGGTTACTTTACAATAACATTAGCAATTACAAGGATAAGCAAATAATGACACAAATCGACGCTAAAACTCTTGAAATGCTAGTCTGCCCACTCACAAAAACTCGCCTTATCCTTAATTCAGACAAAACTGAGTTAATCTCTTCAGCTGCACGTATTGCATTTCCAATTAGCAATGGCGTGCCGCTTCTATGCCTTGATGAATCTCGTGATCTTAGTGACAAGGAATATGAAACCCTTAAATAATCACTCTTTATTAGCTGCCAATGCTCTAGTGACCAACAGATCCAAGGCCTGTAAAAATTGCGATCTATCATTTTTCTTAAATGATGGATTAAAACTCCCACCTTCACCAGTTTCTCGCAAATGCTGATTTAATTCACGCATTGCAACTGCGTTTCCTATATTATTTGCATCATACTCTTTGCCGCTATTTCCAAGCGCAATCACCTGTTTTTTTAAACATCTTGCCGCCAATAAAATATCTTGCGTAATAACAATGTCATTCTTTTGAGCATTGTCAACTATCCAATCATCAGCAGCATCTGCCCCAGCTGATACAATAATAGTTTCAACCATAGGGTCATTTGAAGGCCGTATCCCACCATTTGATACCATTATAATTTTTACCTTATAACGAGTTGCAACCTTTTGTGCCTCTTGGCGGACTGGGCAAGCATCAGCATCTACAAAAATTTTACTCATATTTTTAAAATTCCATTTAAATTGCCAAACCTCGCATTAAGCGAGGAATATTTTCTCCGCCTAAACTTACACCTGCGGCATGCCGAATAAGGGTATTTTTAACAATTGGCATCTTATCAACAACACCAAGCCCAACATCACGCAAAGCCCTAATTGGCGCAATATCGTTTGAAAATAGCCGGTTTAACCCTTCGGTTGCAACCGCCATCATTGCCACATCAGGCCGGCGTTTTTGCTGATACTCTTCTAATATATTTATCGCTCCAAAATCCTGCCCCAAACGCATTGCCTCAATTATTACTTCAGCCAATACCGCAACATCTTTCAGGCCAAGGTTCATTCCCTGCCCAGTGATTGGGTGCATAAAATGCGCCGCATCACCAATTAATGCAAAACGTGGCGCAATAAGCTTCTTAGCAACCTGTAATTTTAAAGGAAAAGCCTGCACTTTTTCTTCAATTTTTACCTTGCCCAAACAATGTCCCATTACTTCTTCTATTTTCTGCTCTAACTTACCATGCTCCATATCTCGCAAGACTTCTGCCTGTTTTGTGCCTTCACTCCAAACTAAAGAAGAGCGATTATTTGGCAAAGGCAATGATGCAAACGGGCCGTTAGGGCGAAAATGCTCATAAGCCGTGTTTTCATGATTTTTTTCATGGCTAATTGTTGTCACCACACCAGACTGGCCATAATCATGCCCAACCACGCCAATTCCCGCCATATCACGCATGTTTGAGCGCGCACCATCTGCCCCAATAATCAATGGAGCTTGTAAAACTACTCCATCGGCCAAAACCAGACTTGTGATATTTGCTTCCGCTTGAAGTGATTTTATCTCAACAGGTGCAATCAAATCCACCTTGCCCTTAACTGCATCAAGCAACACCCCAATGCTAGTGGTATTTGGCACCATATGGGCATATGGCCGATTTGGAGCGACATCACCCTCAAAACTCAAAAATAATGGCCGTGAAATATCCCCCCCTCCAGAATCAGTAATTTTCATTATCTCAATCGGATTTGAATTGGGTAGCATTTTCTCCCAAATATTTAAAACTTCAAATATTTGTGTAACCCCTGCCGCCAGTGCAGAAGAGCGAGAATCAAGCGGCACAACAAACGGCTTTCTATCTAATAGTGCAATTTTCATATCAGGGCCAAATTTAGCAAGGCTTGCGGCCATCGTTAAGCCAACTGGCCCACCACCCACAATTATTACATCATATTTTTTGAGATTCTCACCCATTTAACTCACCTAATTTCAAAATAATTTACAAAATCTATCAAGCAGCAGTTTGCTTCACATTAACTCTAAGAGCAAGACAATATCCGCAGGTCATGCCTACATGCCTATATTTTAAGCACGCACCTTATTGCTGCTTAATAATTATGCATTTATATCCTTTAAAATTTGATTTTATTAAACTCTCAATCAGCAAAATCTTAAAATTTTAACAAAATCAATATGTTAGCAGTGATTGCAATTACTGGCATGCATCTTGAATTAATATAAGCAGAATTATCGCACTAAACTAATTTTACACAAAGGAAAAATAATGAAACTCATAATGGCAATTATTAAACCATCAAAACTTGATGCCGTGCGTGATGCGCTTAGTGCTCAAGATGTACATGGCATGACCGTATCAGAGGTAAGAGGATATGGTCGACAAAAGGGGCATTCAGAAATTTATCGTGGTGCAGAATATCAAGTTAGCTTCATTCCAAAGCTAAAACTAGAAATAGCCGTATCAGCTGCTCAAGCAGATAAAATTGTCGATATAATTCGTACCACCGCTGAGTCTGGCAAAATTGGCGACGGCAAAATTTTT
This sequence comes from Hyphomicrobiales bacterium, assembly GCA_027066315.1. Lineage (GTDB taxonomy): Bacteria > Pseudomonadota > Alphaproteobacteria > Rhizobiales > Devosiaceae > S141-66. The sequence goes on along the minus strand of JAMONZ010000107.1, from coordinate 16,251 downwards.
ATCTTTGACCTTGAACAAGTAACACGCATTCGCACTGGTGAAACTGGCGAAACTGCACTTTAACAACCCCTATTTGGAGAATAATATGACCTTAATTTCAAAAAAACTAATGGCGGGAATAATTGCATTATTTGCAATTTTTATACTTGCCTCCCCTTCACTTGCTCAAAATGCAGATATTAACGCAACAATCAACTCAACCCTTCAAGCCATTTCTGACGCCGCCTCTGCCGCTGCACTTGAAGAGGGAGCAACCGCTCAAGAGGCAGCAGCCGCTGGCTCTGATGCTATAGTAAATGCCGTATCTGGCTCTTTTGGTGATCGTGATGCAAAAATATTTAATACCGTCTTATTTCTAGTTGGTGGTTTCCTCGTAATGTGGATGGCAGCTGGTTTTGCTATGTTAGAAATGGGCTTGGTTCGTAAGAAAAACGTATCAATGCAGGGATTAAAAAACATCGCCCTTTATTCCATCGCAGGCATTATGTTTTGGCTTGTCGGATATAACATAATGTATGGCGGAGAAGCAGGTGGTTTCTTTGGTTCAATTGGCACTTATGATTTCCCCAATGCTGGCGAAGGAAATGCAGACGCTGGATATTCAGTTGCCTCTGATTGGTTTTTCCAAATGGTATTTGTTGCAACGACTGCCTCTATTGTTTCAGGTGCAGTTGCTGAACGCATGAAAGTTTGGGCATTTCTAGCCTTTACCGTTGTTTTAACTTCTCTTCTTTACCCAATCACAGGCATGTGGCAATGGGGCGGCGGTTGGTTAGCTGAGCTTGGTTTTTCTGACTTTGCAGGCTCAACTTTGGTTCACTCTGTTGGTGGCTGGGCGGCTCTTGCTGGCGTTATCTTGCTTGGCGCACGTAAGGGTAAATATGGCGCAAACGGCATGGTTACTCCAATGCCAGGCTCTTCAATTCCCTTAGCAACTTTGGGTATGTTTATTCTATGGCTTGGCTGGTTCGGCTTTAACGGTGCTTCACAATTAGCAATGGGTACAATTTCAGATGCGGCTGATATTTCTCGCATTTTTGCTAACACAAACCTAGCCGCCGCCGCAGGTGCAGTAACAGCAATGATTTTGGTGCAACTTCTTTATAAAAAAATCGACATCACCATGGTGATTAACGGTGCTTTAGCTGGTCTTGTTTCAATCACCGCCGAACCACTTGCTCCAAGTGTTCCGCAAACTTTGCTTATTGGTGCAATAGGTGGTGTAATTGTCGTATTTGCAGTTCCATTACTTGATAAGTTCAAAATTGATGACGTTGTTGGTGCAATTCCAGTTCACTTACTCGCAGGTATTTGGGGAACAATGATTGTTCCACTTTCTAACGATAATGCAACTTGGACAAATCAGGCAATTGGCGTTTTATCAATTGGTGCTTTTACCTTTGTTGCCTCACTAATCGTTTGGGCAATCATCAAATATACTATCGGCATTCGTGTAAGCGAAGAAGATGAGGCACTTGGTCTTGATAAGTCAGAAATTGGTGTTGAAGCCTATCCTGAATTCTAAAGCCTTTTAACTAACCCTACCCCTAGGCATCGGGCAATTTTGTCCGATGCCATTTTTTTATAAAAACCTATAAAATTAGCCCTCAATTAACCATGAGCCTATAGAATATTGATGAAAGATTGGTTTTAAAGGTGAGTTAATTAAATAAATGGCTGTTTCTTCCACAAAACAGATAGATGATACAGAAGAAAAGGCAAATAATTTTGTTCTTTCAATCCCTGCTAGAATAGTAGGGTTTTTATTGCTTGGGTTAATTTTTTTAATTCTTGCTTCACTGGCTTCATGGAATGTGAATGACCCCTCTTTATCATATGCTACTGATGTTTCAGCCAAAAATTGGCTAGGAAATTTTGGCGCAACCATTGCCGACATCTCATTTCAAATATTTGGCATAACTTCAATATTCATACTTATTGCACCAGTATTTTGGGCGTGGCGATTAATTCAAAATAAAAAAATTGAACGAATTGGCTTACGCCTATTAAGCTGGGTGGGAATGAGCATTGTTGGAGCTGGGTTTTTCTCGTTTTTAACAATTCCAATAACTTGGCCTTTGCCAACTAGTCTTGGAGGGTTAATTGGCTCAGGTTTTTTATACTTAGCATCAATCGTAAGCGGGCAAGAGCTTAACTCAAATATAAATCTTATCTTTGCAGCTATTTTATTGCCAGCAACCCTTGCCCTCTTATGGTTAGCTAGTGGAATTAATGCAAAGCCAACAGAAGAAAAAATTCCTCCTCTTGAGAATGAAAAATATCAAAGCGGTATTTTTGATGTAATTTTAGGAGCATTTGCCCATGTAATTTTATCGTTTAAAACCGCTTGGCGCAGAAGTTTTAACAAACCAAAACAAATAGAACTTCAAGACACAAAAAATTTACAAGCAGCAGCTTTTAACAATGAGCAAACAATTATTGAACAACCACTCACCTCTTATGGTGAGCCTTTAATAAATACCCAAACACAAGAAATTCCAAACCAAACTGGCCGTATTGAACCTTCGTTAGAAGAAAATGTTGAGCCAGTAACATCATATTCATATAGCCCCAATGTTGATCCCATTGCCCAAACAAATAATGATCGTGACGCACGCCAAAGCGTTGAGCAATCTATAGCCTCAACAAACGCACGCATTAGCGCACCTGCTGCAAAAATTACTCTTGGCAATCGCCAAGCCCAAGAGGCTCAAGGATCTTTACTTGAAGAAGAGGGTTTTACTTTACCCGAACTTAGCCTTTTAGCTCTTCCTCCAGCAAAAGAAATTGCCGATGAGCATAATCCACAAATGCTAGAAAAAAATGCTCGCAAACTTGAAGAGGTTCTTATGGACTTTGGCATCAAGGGCGATATTATCAACGTGCGCCCCGGCCCCGTTGTTACGCTTTATGAACTTGAGCCAGCTCCTGGGATTAAATCTAGCCGAGTAATTTCTCTTGCCGATGATATTGCTCGATCAATGAGTGCAATTTCTACTCGTATTGCTGTTGTTCCAGGGCGCAATGCAATTGGCATAGAATTGCCAAACAAAAACCGAGAAACTGTATATTTACGTGAAATGTTGGCATCATCTGACTTTGAGAGATCAAAGGGCAAGCTCAATATTTGTTTAGGTAAAACCATTGGTGGTGAACCTATCATTGTCGACTTGGCTCGTATGCCGCATTTATTAATTGCTGGTACAACAGGATCAGGCAAATCTGTTGGCATAAACACTATGATCCTCTCATTACTTTATCGCCTTACCCCAGATCAATGTCGCCTGATAATGATTGATCCAAAAATGCTAGAGCTATCAATTTATGATGGCATACCACATCTATTAACTCCCGTTGTTACCGACCCTAGCAAAGCAGTAGTTGCGCTCAAATGGGCAGTTAGAGAGATGGAAGATCGCTATCGCAAAATGAGTAAAATCGGCGTGCGAAATATTGATGGCTTTAATCAAAAAGTAAAACAGGCCGCAAAAAAAGGCGAGGTCATTACCCGCACTGTGCAAACTGGTTTCAACAAAGAAACTGGTGAGGCTATTTATGAAAGTGAAACATTTGATCTTGAGCCTTTGCCCTTCATCGTAATCATTGTTGATGAAATGGCCGATCTTATGATGGTTGCTGGCAAGGATATTGAGGGGACAATTCAACGGCTTGCCCAAATGGCTCGTGCTGCGGGTATCCACCTTGTCACAGCAACTCAACGTCCTTCTGTTGATGTCATTACAGGAACTATTAAAGCTAACTTCCCAACTCGCATCTCCTTCCAAGTTACCTCAAAAATTGATTCTCGCACAATTTTAGGCGAAATGGGAGCAGAGCAATTACTTGGAATGGGGGACATGCTTTATATGGCAGGTGGTGGTAAATCTCGCCGATTACATGGCCCATTTTGCTCAGATCAAGAAGTTGAAGATGTGGTTGCCCACCTCAAATCACAAGGCTCGCCAGATTATTTAGAAAAAATAACCCAAGAGACTGACGAAGAAGAAGAGGGATCAATATCTGAAAGCGGAGAATTTTCTGGCTCTGGCAATGAAATATATGACAAGGCTGTCAATATTGTTCTTAACGATAAAAAAGCCTCAACCAGCTACCTCCAACGCCGCCTATCAATTGGCTATAATCGTGCCGCCACATTAATTGAAAAAATGGAAAGTGAGGGAATAATTTCACCAGCCAATCATGCAGGAAAAAGAGAAATCCTTGTAGGTGATGGTGTTGATTATTAGGGTAAAGATGAATGACAAAAATAACCATTAGGGATTTAAAAATATCTGACAAAGAAAGCTGGCTTAATCTTTGGTCACAATATTTAGATTATTATGAAGCCAGTATTTCAAACGAAATGAAAGATTTAGCATTTGATCGTCTGATGAGCGATGATGAGAATGAATTTGTTGGTTTGATTGCATTTCTTGATGATAAACCAATAGGGCTTGCCCATATTCTTACTCATCGCCACGGCTGGCTTGAAGAAAAAATAATCTATTTGCAAGATTTATTTGTTTCAAAAGAAGCACGAGGCAAAGGTGCAGCTCGTGCTTTAATAAAAGAAATATATCGCCAAGCCGACAAAAAAAACACGCCCAATGTTTATTGGACAACAAAACATGACAATATTACAGCCCGCAAGCTCTATGATAAAATTGCCCATGATAGTGGGTTTATCAAATATCAAAGATAATATTAAACTAAAAACCATCAGATAACACCTTCATTTTTATTCATTCCCTAGTATCAAAAAATCATGTTGCTAAACCCAATCCTGATCTTGCCGCAATTGCGCAATAGTATTAGGCTTTTGTAACATCTTTTAAAAAAGCCAATATTTCATGATAAAATTTTTTGCCTCTTTAATTATTACCCTTTCCCTAACCATTATGCCCACCAACGCTATGCAACGTTTGCTTACGCCAGAAGAAACTCAGCTAATCAATGAAATAAGCATCTATAATAGCAATATTAAAACTATGGTTGGCAGATTTTTGCAAATCGATACTAATGGTGCTCGGGTTGAGGGAACATTTTTTCTAGATCGCCCAAATAAAATCCGCTTTCGTTATGCACCCCCCTCAAGAGAAGAGATTGTCTCTGTTGGACGTGGCTTTTATATTCTTGATAGACGTGAAGAAACTAAATATGCCTACCCACAAGACCAAATTCCACTCCGTTTATTTTTAGAAGAAAAAATTGATCTACTTAGTGCAAATATAACTGATGTTACCTCTTCAGATGATTTTATTTCTATCTCAATTGCTGATGAAACAATAGTTGGCACTGTAGAGGTTGCGCTAATTTTTAATATTGCAACAAAAGACCTAAAACAATGGACATTGACCGAACCAAGCGGGGCGCAGCTAACTTTTTCACTTTATGATGTGGAGTTAAACCTAGAAATTCCCAAATCATATTTTTATATTCCTGCTCAATATAAAGCAAAAAACCTTTAGGACTAAGATGCCATTTTCTATTGCCACTTGGAACATAAACTCCATTCGCATGCGTAAAAACTTAGTGCTTAATTTTCTAAGCCAAGAAAACCCAGATGTTCTTGCCTTGCAAGAAATCAAATGTACAAACGATCAATTTCCTGCTGAATTTTTTGCCAACGCTGGGTATAAATTTCAAGCAGTAAACGGCCAAAAAGCCTATCATGGGGTTGCATTATTATCTAAAATTGAGCTTAAAGATATTTCTTCTCGCCAGTTTTTTAATGTTGATCACGCCCGCCATGTAAGTGCAAATATTAATTATGGGCGTGGCGATATAAAAATTCACAATTTTTATATTCCTGCAGGAGGCGATGAGCCAGATCCAATTAAAAACCCAAAATTTGCACATAAACTTGGCTTTTATGATGAGATGAAAAACTGGTTTAAAGAAAGCCAGTTTAAACAGAGGCAAATTATTATGGGTGATTTTAATATCGCCCCACATGAAAATGATGTCTGGAATCACAAACAGCTTTTAAAAGTTGTATCCCACACCCAACAAGAAATTGACCTGTTAAACGATTTATTAGAAAGCGGAAACTGGACTGACCTCGTACGAGCGCATATCCCGATCAATAATAAATTATACTCATGGTGGTCCTATCGAGCAAAAGACTGGAATGTTTCAGATAAAGGTCGCCGACTTGATCATATTTGGTCCACCAACGATATGGCTGAACTTTCATCAAGTGCCAAAATCCTACGTGAAGCTCGAGGCTGGAGTGAAAAACCCTCAGACCACGCCCCAATTATTGCAGAGTTTGATTAAACAGATATATTTTTAACAAGTTGATTTTATAAAATATTGATGGAGGCCAAATATTCATTAAGCGAGGCCTCAACTTTATCTGCAAATAAACTTGTTAAAGGTGGATATTGTTGCATTAATTTTTGAAAAGCACTTCTTGGCACAAATAGACAATCAACCTCACCTTGCGCCATGACTGTGCTTTTATGCACACGTTTCACCAACAAGCTCAACTCACCTATCATCAAAGCAGGACTAGAATATCTTTTTTGACTTTGAGGATTTTCACCAATCAAGACAAAACCAGAATTAATGATGTAAGCACCCATGCTCACCTCACCTTTTTCTACAATTACCTGACCAGCACGAAAGTTCATATTTTCACTTGCAAAGGCCAACAGATTAATCTGCTCATCATTACAAACATCAAAAAATTCAACACTTTTAAGAATCAAAGAGCTTAACTGCTCCATATTACCCAAATCCCCCAACAATATTTTGCTATTCAATCTAATAGCAAGTTTAGGAGTTTTAGCAATGCCCTAACTCATAAGGCAATAACCGCCATCTTTTGTTACCAACAATCTTGCATTAGAGGGATCAAGCTCAATCTTTTGCCTAAGACGATAAATATGGGTTTCAAGTGTATGGGTTGTAACCTTATTATTATAGCCCCAAACTTCCTTTAACAATATATCTCGAGAGATAATATCATGCCCTTGTCGATATAGATATTTCAATATCGATGTTTCTTTATCTGTAAGACGAACCTTATCCCCATCAATAGTTGTTAGAATTTTATTAGAGGGTATAAAATTATATCGCCCAATTGTATGAATAACATCTTCGCTTTGCTCATGTTGCCTAAGAGCCGCTCTTATTCGAGCTAAAAGAACAGAAAAGCGAAATGGCTTAGTCACATAATCATTTGCCCCAGCCTCAAGCCCAAGGATTTCATCTGCATCACTATTGTGTCCCGTGAGTAAAACAATTGGGCTTTTAAAACCATCTTTACGTAATATTTTAACAGCCTCGCGCCCATCCATATCAGGCAGGCCAACATCTAAAACCATCAAATCAAAATGGATTTCCCTAACTTTTTCAATAGCACTAACCGCATCACCAGCTTCAAAAATCACAAACTCCTTATAACGGGATAGCTGCTCTAAAAGACTTTTTCTTAATGTCTCATCATCATCGACTAATAATATTTTTCGCTTATTCATATTTTAAACTTTTTTAAAACTATCATTTTCTTATACCAAGCTCACCATAATACTTACTCTAATAACTTCCAATCAAATCATAGTGATTAAAATTGCTTACTTTATTATTTGTCCCCTAGATCCAAATATAGCCGTTCCAACCCGTACATGTGTTGCCCCCATATAAATTGCCTCTTCAAAATCCTTACTCATTCCCATCGAGAGATTTTCAACCCCAGCTTCATTGGCTAATTGTCTTAGCTGAGCAAAAAATGGTCCAGCTGGCAAATCAAGTGGAGGAATAGCCATAAGGCCAACAATATTTAACCCATATTCATTTTTGCATTTCTTAGCAAATTGCACTGCCTGCTGTGGATCAACACCAGCCTTTTGTGGCTCATTACCAATATTAACCTGTATAAATACCGGTAGTGATTTGTTTGCAATCTTCATTTCAGATTGTAATTTTTTTGCCAACTTCTCACGATCCAACGTTTCAATAACATCAAATAACGCAATAGCATCTTTTACCTTATTAGTTTGCAATGGCCCAATAAGGTGCAATTTAACATCAGAATATTTTTCTTTTAAACTAGGCCATTTAGAATAGGCCTCTTGCACTCTATTTTCCCCAAAAATTCTCTGCCCAAGTTTTATAACAACCTCAACTTCATCTTCATTATGAGTTTTGCTTACAGCCACCAGCTCTACGTTTTTATCTTTTGCCCCAAATCTATTTTGTGCTTTTTTAATTTTTTCTTTAATATCATTTAGATGTTGTTTTATTTTTTCTTCTGAAATAGACATTTTTAACTTCCCATTGAGCTAATATTGCTTTTTATGTTGTTGCGATATTATACAATTTTATAAATAAGGATCTCGTTTAAAGTTATGGATAACACAATTGAACGCTATAACCCACATGACAAAGAACCTCATTGGCAAAAAATTTGGCAAGAGCGAAATAGTTTCATTTGCTCAAACGATGATGAGCGTGACCCTTATTATGTTTTAGAAATGTTTCCCTATCCTTCTGGGCGCATTCATATGGGCCATGTGCGCAACTATGCACTTGGTGACGTGATAGCACGCTATCAAAGAGCAATGGGAAAGAATGTTCTTCACCCAATGGGCTGGGACGCTTTTGGACTTCCTGCAGAAAATGCCGCAATAAAACACAATATCCACCCAAAAGAATGGACCTATAAAAACATCGATCATATGCGATCTCAACTTAAAACAATGGGTTTAAGCATTGACTGGAGTCGTGAGTTTGCCACTTGTGATGTAAATTATTATCACCAGCAACAAGCCCTATTTTTAGATATGCTTGAAGCTAACCTTGTCTATCGTCGCAAATCTAAAGTTAATTGGGATCCAACAGATCAAACTGTTTTAGCAAACGAGCAGGTCATAGACGGCAAGGCTTGGCGATCAGGTGCAATTGTTGAGCAACGTGACCTTAATCAATGGGCTTTTAAAATAACTGATTACGCCCAAGAATTACTCGATGCCATTGATAGCTTAAATGAATGGCCAGAAAAAGTTCGCACCATGCAACGCAACTGGATTGGTAAATCTGAAGGCTTAGAAATTAACTTTGAAATTGCCCCAAACGAGCTAACAAAAGACAAAACTCTTGCAGTTTTCACTACCAGACCAGACACTATTTATGGCGCATCTTTCATGGCTTTATCGCCAGATCATCCACTTACACAAAGTTTAATGGCAAACAACCCTGCCCTGAAAGCCTTTGTTGCAGATTGCAAACGCCATGGCACATCTACCGAGGCGATAGAAAAAGCTCCAAAAAATGGGTTTGACACATCGATTCACGTGAAACACCCAACAATCGATGGCGCAACCCTACCTATTTATATAGCAAACTTTGTACTCATGGATTATGGCACTGGTGCTATTTTTGGCTGCCCTGCCCACGATCAACGAGATTTAGACTTTGCCAACAAATATAACCTTTCAATAACCCCCGTAGTTTTACCCAAAGACCAAGACAAAGCCAGCTTCAAAATTAGTGATAAGGCCTATACTGGGCAAGGGATAATAATAAACTCAAACGAGCTTGATGGCCTATCAATTGAAGCAGCTAAAACCAAAATTACATCAACACTAGAGCAGAAAAAAATTAATGGCAGCCCACAAGCAACAAAGCAGATAAATTTTCGTCTGCGAGATTGGGGCATATCAAGGCAAAGATATTGGGGCTGCCCAATACCAATTATTCATTGTGATACCTGTGGCATCGTGCCAGTTCCTCTTGAACAATTACCTGTTATATTACCAGATGATGTTAGCTTTAACAAACCAGGCAACCCGCTTGACCATCACAAAAGCTGGAAACATGTTAGCTGCCCAGATTGCGGAAATGACGCATTACGTGAAACAGACACGATGGATACATTTGTTGATAGCTCATGGTATTTTGCTCGCTTTACCGCTCCAAATGCAAGCAACCCCACCATTCCAGATATTGCAAATAAATGGCTTCCAGTTGATCAATATATTGGCGGTATTGAGCATGCCATTTTACATTTATTATATTCACGCTTTTTCACCAAAGCGATGAAAAAAACCAATCACTTAAATCTTGATGAGCCATTTAAGGGAGTGTTTAATCAAGGCATGGTTACCCATGAAACTTATCAAGACCAAGATGGAAATTGGCTTTCTCCTGAAGAGGTTGAAATTACATCAAGCGATGGAAATCGTCAGGCAATAGAGATAAAAACCAAAAAACCTGCAATCATTGGTGCAATTGAAAAAATTTCAAAATCTCGCAGAAACGGTGTTGATCCTGATGAAATTATAAAAGTCTTTGGTGCTGATACTGCTCGCTGGTTTATTCTCTCAGATTCTCCACCAGAAAAAGATGTCGAATGGTCTGATGCTGGGGTAGAGGGAGCGCATCGTTTCATTCAAAGAATTTGGAAATTAGTTATACAATCAAAAGAAATATTTCAAAAACCAATCATTTCTGCAAAAGATACTGATGAGGCAAAAAAACTATTAAAAACTATTCATAAAGCAACCAGTCATATTGGTGAGGATATTGAAAAATTACGCTTTAATAAAGCCGTTGCACATATCTATGAAATGAATAATGCACTTAGCCAATTCTTAGCAATAGCTGAAAAAACCCCTACCAGCTCCAATATTTCTGCTCTTAGAAACGGTATTGAATTTCTTATTCAACTAATCGCTCCAATGACCCCTCACCTTGCAGAATCTTGTTGGGCAGAATTGGGCAAAGACACATTAGTTTGTGATGAGCCGTGGCCAAAGGCAGACTTATCTTTAATAGAGGATGCTGATATGATCTTGCCCGTGCAGGTTAATGGCAAAAGACGTGGACAAATCTGCACTCCAAAAGATAGCTCTGCTGAGGCAATAAAACAACAGGCCTTGTCACTAACTGCTATTTCTTCCATATTAGATGGTGAAACACCTAAAAAAATTATTTATGTCCCAAATAGGATTATTAATATTGTCATTTAGAAAACTCAAAACATATATTTCTTCTTTTATAATGCTCTTATTTATGATGCTGCTAGTTAGTGCTTGTTCTTTTTCACCCATTTATGGCGATAAATCACAATCAAGTTCAAATATTAAACTCTCTTATGCTGAGCCGAAAAACCGTCTTGAACAAATAATTTATAAGGATTTAGCTCATAAACTTGGTGATAGTGAAAACTCTGATCTATTAACTATTTCTGTTTCCTCATCATCTCGCTCTGTTGCTAGAACTAGTAATGACTTGCCCTTCAGCATAAAAGAAGCCGTATTAACCGCCAGCATTACACTTGTTGATAATGAAAATGCTAATAATATTATCTTTTCAGGTACACGCTCGGCTGCCACTAGCTATTCAACAAATGGGCAGATTATTTCTGATAAAAAAGCACTTGAGGACGCTCAAGAAAAGGCTGCGCTTGAGTTAGCACAAACCATTCGCCTTACTGTTATTGGTGCTATTTCAACCAATGCAACAAACTAATGAGCGCATTAAAAGCCCATCAAGTTGCAGGATTTTTAAAAAAGCCCTCCAAAAATAATGGTATTTTTTTAATATACGGATCAGACCAAGGTCAAATTTATGAAATTTCAAAAAAACTAATTTCATATTTTGAAAAAAATATTAATGGCGGGTTAGAAATCATCACTTTTGAATGTGATGATATTCTGGCAGACCCCACTATTTTATCTAACGAAGCACATAGCATACCTATGTTTGGCGGCATTCCTTGCATTAGGGTAAGAAATGTCAAAAAATCATTAGCCCCAACTATTAAACTGCTAGCAGAGCAACCGCTTAAAGCAATTATCATTCTTGAAGCTGGTAATTTAGCTCCTCGTGATAGTTTAAGGGCAAGCCTAGAAAAGAGCAGTAACGCTATTACCTTGCCATGTTATGCCGATAATATTCAAAATCTAAACTCTTTTATTAGGCAATCATTCATTGATGCCAACATCTCAATCGATCAAGAAGCCATCTCAACTTTAGGTAGTTTTTTAGGGAATGATCGTGAAATCACAAATCGTGAAATTGAAAAACTAACTCTTTTTGCACTTGAGAGTAAAACAATAAACGCAAAAGATATTATTATGCTTTGTGGGGATAACTCGGCTCTAATGCTTGATTCTATAGCCGATAATGCGGGCACTGGGCGAGTTGATTTGCTTGATAAAAATATCAAACAGGCATTTGATTCAAATATTGACCCACAACGTATATTAATAGTTACGCTTTTACATTTTTCTTGGCTGCGTAAATTACACGCTCAAATGCAAAGTGAGAATATTACAGCCTCAAATATTTTGCAAAAGCAAAGACCAAAGCCCCATTTTTCACGTATAAATTCACTTGAGCAGCAATTGCGCCTTTGGAATGATAACAGATTAGCCTCAGCTACAAATCGAATTTATCAGGCAATAGCAGACACAAGAAAAACTACCAGTATAAACACCTCAATAACCCACAGAGCATTAATAGCTATCGGCGTTGCTGCCGCTCATTATTAGGGGTTTTTTTCAGTTTTTAAAAGAACAATCACCCCCAATAATCTTGCTACTTACCCTACGACTTCACTATTTGCTATTCTTGCTAACTACTCTCTATACAGCAATTAAAACAAGGCTTTTGCAGCCATTTTTGTAAACTCAATATCTATGAATACTACCGGAGTAAGAAAATCCCACTACTGCCCTAAAAGCCGAGCAATAACATCATCAAGTTGCTCAAGTGATTTATAGGTAATACTCAAACGCCCTTTATTACCTTTATCATCAATCAAAACATCAAAACCAAGTGCATCAGAAAGTCTTTTTTCTAGTGCTGCAACATCAGCGTTTTTTTGTTTTATTTTTTTTGTAGACTTTGGACCAGACAAACTTGCGTTATCTTGCGTAAGTGCTTCAACTTGACGAACAGAATACCCCTCTTGAACAATTTTTTTTGCCAATTTTAAAGGATCTTTTGCAGTAATTAACGCACGAGCATGCCCAGCCGTTAACTCTCCTCCCGATAGCATATCTCGCACTTCTGGGGGTAATTTCATTAAACGCAATGTATTAGCAACATGCGACCTACTCTTGCCAATCACTTTAGCTAAATCATTTTGAGTATAGGAGAATTGCTCGATCAATTGCTCATAACCCATTGATTCTTCTATAGAATTTAAATCAGCCCGTTGAACATTCTCTATAATAGCAAGCTCAAGAGCCTCATTATCATCAACTTGTTTTATAATGATTGGAACTTCTAAAAGCCCCGCCCGTTGTGCGGCACGCCAGCGACGCTCACCCGCAATTAATTCATAGCCATTAGGCTCATCGCTATTTGGACGAACCAAAAGCGGCTGCATTATACCTTTTTCTGCAATTGAAGCAGAAAGTTCTTCAAGCAGGTTCTCATCAAAAACACGGCGAGGGTTTGCTCTATTTGCAACAATTTTTTCAATAGGTATATATTTCATACCATCGTCTTGCAAATCAGTTTGCCCAACGTCTTCTGCCATATCACCAATTAAAGCTGCCAACCCTCGACCTAAACGAGGTGACTTCTCACGAGATGATTTCTCACGAGGTGATTTCTCACTCATATTATTTTCCTATTCCTATTATGCTGCATTTAATTGCCTCTCACGCCGTATTACCTCAGTTGCAAGTTTAAGATATGCTTGTGATCCAGCACATTTCAAATCATATAATAATGCCGGCTTACCATATGATGGTGCTTCTGAGAGCCGCACATTCCTTGGAATAACCGTATCATAAACTAAATCACCCAGCTCACCCCGCACATCATTAAGCACCTGATCGCTTAAGTTGTTACGCCCATCATACATGGTCATAACTACACCCTGAATATAAAGAGATGGATTTAGAGCAGTTCTAATCTGCTCAATTGTTTGCAATAATTGGCTTAAACCCTCAAGGGCAAAAAACTCACACTGCATTGGCACAATAACCGCATCTGCTGCAGCAAGCGCATTAATGGTTAAAAGATTTAGCGAAGGAGGACAATCAATCAATACATAAGTGATTGGCCTTGCATCTATTTGCAAGCCATCTTCCTCAATTTTATTAATTGCATCACGCAATCGAAAAGCCCTATCTGCTTGATCTGCAATGGTTAATTCAAGCCCAAGTAAATCCATAACAGATGGCACAACTGCAACATTTGGCACTTCAGTTGCAGTAATAGCCTGAGCAATATCAGCCTCGCCTAATAAGACTTCAAGCGAAGAAATGTCTCGCCCCTTCCGTGACAAACCAAGCCCAGTTGATGCATTTCCTTGCGGGTCAACGTCTATCAACAACACTCTCTCGCCCACGGCCGCAAGAGCAGTGGCTAAATTTATTGCCGTTGTAGTTTTTCCAACACCACCCTTTTGGTTAGCAAGGGTTAAAACACGTGGCCTCAAAAGAACCTCCATTTTATTATTATTTCACTAGATCTGCTTCAAATTAGAAATATCAAGCACAACACCTAAATCATCAACTATATTTTTATGTATTAACACATTAAACCGCCAAACAACACGAGCTTTTTCGAGTTCTTCAGAATATTCTTTACCCTTTAAAAACAAAGCCTTTGTTTTTTCTTGCCAAAACGGATATGAGAATTCCAACAAATCACTTAAATTTGCTAATGCTCTTGCAGTTATAATATCAGGCTTAATATCATCAACAAGCTCAAAATCTTCTATTCGCACGTCCATAACAACAAGATTAAGACCAAGCTCTCGCTTAACAGCCCTTAAAAAAGCCACCTTACGGGCATTTGACTCAACCAAAACAAATTTCACATCATCTCGCTTTAATGCAATTGCCAAAACAACTGCAGGAAATCCACCACCACTACCAAAATCTAAAACTAGCTTTGTGTTATTCTCAAAATGCCCTAATAACTGCAAACTATCCAACACATGCCGCAACCAAAATTGATCTAAAGTTTCACGTGAAACAAGATTTTGCACCCTCTGCCACTTATTCAACAATTGCTCAAATAAAACAAAATCAGCTATAATGTCGTCCTGTGAGCCCTTCAGATCAACGAATCGCTGGTCTAACTCGCTTGCTAACAAAGATAAAAATCTTTTAAATTCTAATCGATCACTCACCTTTATCTCCCTTTGAAGCAAGTTCACCTTTTTTTATTATCGCTAGCAATAATGTTATGCTTGCAGGCGTTATCCCTTCAATTGCTTGGGCTTGGGCTAATGTTTGCGGTAAATTTTCTAGTAATATTTGCTTATTCTCTTCTGATAGACCCGTTATATTAGAATATTTAATCCAGCTTGGAATAAAAATCTTCTCAGATTTTTTTACAGCTTCAATATCTGATCTTTGCCTATCAAGGTAAACAGAATATCGTGCATCATTACTCAATTGATTAAAAATTTCCTCCTCAGTATGCTGCAATTCTGGCCAGATTGCTATTAAATCCTCTCGCTCTACATCAGGATAAGATAAAAGCTCAAAAGCTGAGCGTTTAACCCCATCTAAATTAATATTTAGTCCAAAACCTCTTGCCTTATTAGGTGAAATTAAAAGACTATTTAGCAATTTATTTCCTTGCGCTAACTTGTTTGATCGAGAAAGAAAAACGCTTTTTCTTCCATCGCCAACTAACCCATACTCAACTCCTAAACCACTTAATCGCTGATCCGCATTATCTGAGCGTAAAAATAATCGAAATTCTGCTCTTGAAGTGAACATTCTATAGGGTTCTGATATTCCTTTGCTCACCAAATCATCAATCATCACACCTAAATAGCTGTTAGTTCGGGAGAGGATTATAGGTTCTTTTTTCAAACATAAAAGTGCGGCATTTGCTCCAGCAACCAACCCCTGAGCAGCAGCTTCTTCATAACCAGTAGTGCCATTAATCTGTCCAGCTAAAAAAAGACCAGTTAAACTCTTTAACTCAAGCGAGATTTTAAGTTCTCTTGGGTCAATATAATCATATTCAATTGCATAACCTGCCTGAGCAATCTCTACCTTTTCTAGACCTTTTATGCTTCTTAAAAACTTTATCTGAACATCTAGTGGAAGCGAAGTTGAAAGGCCATTAGGATAAACTAAATCACTATCTAACCCTTCTGGCTCAAGAAAAATCTGATGGCTATCACGACCTGCAAAGCGGGTTATTTTATCCTCAATAGAAGGGCAGTAACGAGGTCCTTTTGCTTCAATTTGACCTGAAAAAATAGCGGATAGATGAAGATTTTCTTCAATGATTTCATGAGTTTGACTGTTAGAATGA
>JAMONZ010000106.1 GCA_027066315.1 Hyphomicrobiales bacterium | reverse complement strand
TTCTACCTGCTTTGTCATTTCATTGCCGTTGGCGGCACTATCTTCATCAACATTACAAACATAAAGTACAGGTTTTGAGGTGAGTAATTGCAACTCAAGAAAGGCTTTTTCTTCGTCCTCACTCCTCTCAACAAAACGAGCTGGTCTATCATCCTCAAGCACTTTTATTGCACGATGAACTAAATCAAGCGTAAGTTGGGCTTCTTTATCATTACCACGCAATTTTTTTTCTAAGCCCACAATGCGTTTTTGCAAGCTCTCAAGATCAGCAATCATAAGTTCAGTTTCAACAATTTGCGCATCAATTATCGGGTCAATCTCACCACTAACATGCACAATATCAGCATCTTCAAAACAACGAAGCACATAGGCAATTGCATCAGTTTCACGAATATTTGCCAAAAACTGATTGCCCAAACCTTCGCCCTTAGAAGCACCTTTTACCAAACCTGCTATATCAACAAAATTAAGACGAGTGGGCAGAATTTCTTTAGATTGCGCAATAGCAGCAATTTTATCAAGCCGCACATCGGGAACAGAAACCTCACCAACATTAGGCTCAATAGTACAAAAAGGAAAATTAGCAGCTTGCGCCGCCGCCGTCTTAGTCAATGCATTAAAAAGCGTAGATTTACCCACGTTCGGCAAGCCAACAATACCACATTTAAAACCCATAACAATTCTCCAAAAACCACCCATTATTGAGGGTATAATAATCTACTAGATGAGATAGATTTGAAACTAGCTAAGGTCAAGTGTTTAGCCTGAGCAAATTTGCTTTTAGGCTTTAATAATTTACTAATATATATTTAGATTAAGCGTTGGCACAACTATGCAGAAAATAAAACTCTCTCATTTATGAGTATTATTATTATGGTGACCAACCTTCTTCAGCAATTTCGAGTTTATCAAATTCAAAACCAGGAGTGCAAAGAAAGCTGGCAAGTGACCATTCGCCAATAGTTGATATTTTTGCCCAACAACCTTTTGGAATTATAATAATAGGATGTTCATCGGCAAAAAAATCAGTTCCTAGAATATTTATTTTTTCAATCCTCTCAGTGCAGTCAATTAAAATTTCCAAAGGAGAGCCAGCAAGAAAACTCCAGATCAGTGTGGAGTTAATGCGACACCATCTGCTAATGGTATTTTTTTCAAATAAATGTAAAACTGTAGTTGAATTAGCTTGATCGCATATTTTCTCACAATCGGAGCACTCTTCTTGAACATCATGATAAACTAATTTGAACCAACCTGCTTTACCGGGAAACTTCTCAAGCTCTAATTGCTCAATTACATCTTGTGCAGTTTTAAACTTGCATAGCATTTTTCACTCCCCATCAAAATAGCTGTTTAGATTATGAAATGCTATTTAGTAAAAAATAATAAGTAAAGCATCTACAGTAGTTATACATATAGGGGGTGAGGGTGTTTTTTTCATAAAAAAATGAGGAAAAGATTGGTTTTCTAGAGAAATTCATTGAAATGAAAAAATAATTTTCTTTTAGAATTCTTCTAATTTTAATCTAGTTCAAGAAGTTTTTTAATATTTTTGCCATTTGGTTTGGTGATTCTTTTTCGCTATTACTCTTTTTTAGCGTTTTTGATTTTGCAGAAACATTCTCTATAGTGGCAGGCAATTTCCCTTTTTTAGAATTCTTCTCCTCTTTCTCACCATTCACCGCCAAGGCCATTTTATTCATAAATTGTGCGTCCTGCCCGTCAAGAAGTAGCTCAACATTTTTAGAGCCTGCTTCAATTAATTTCCCCAGCCACTCTTCGTCACTTTTTGCAAAATCTCCAAGCACATGGTGTGTAACTTGCTCTTTATGGGTTGGTCGGCCAATGCCAATTCGCACTCTTTTATAATCTTTGCCAATCACAGGGTCGATAGATCGCAAGCCGTTATGCCCGCCGTTTCCGCCGCCAATTTTCACTCGAACCTTGCCCGCCATCAAGTCTAATTCATCATAAAAAATAATAATATCTTTAGGTGCGATTTTATAAAAACTCGCAACTGCCCCAACAGAAGCACCTGAGCGATTCATAAAAGTTTGCGGCTTTAAAAGTAAAACCCGCTCATCCCCAATTTTACCATCAGCAAAATGACCTTTATATTTTTGCTTGAAGGGCGCAAAGTTATGCTCGCTTGCAATTTTATCAATTGCCATAAAGCCAACATTATGTCGGTTGTTTTTATATTTTAATCCCGGATTTCCAAGGCCAACAATGAGATACATAAGGCTTTCTCCACAATAGGGCAATATAATGCAAAAGGGGCGAGCTAATTTTGCTCACCCCTTTATAATTTATTTGAAAAATAATTGAAATATTATTCTTCAGAAGTTTCGCCCTCAGCACCATCTTCGCCCTCAGCACCTTCTTCTCCTTCTTCACCTTCACTTTGCGCTTCGTCATCTGAACCTTCAGAGCGAAGAGCAGATGGAGCAGCGATAGTAGCGATAGTGAAATCACGATCAGTGATAACTGGGTTAACGCCTTCAGGCATTTTAATCATTGAAGCATGTAGCGCATCGCCAACGTCAGTTCCTGTAAGGTCAATATCAAAACCTTCAGGAATTGCTGAAGCAAGACAAGAAACTTCAACAGTGTGGCGAACGATGTTAAGCACCGCACCACGTTTTAGGCCATCACTTTCTTCTTCATTGATAAAATGCACAGGCACTTCAATGTTGAGGCGAGTGTTTTTGCCAATGCGTAAAAAGTCCACATGTTCGGCTTTGTCACTAACAGGGTTTAGCTGGTAATCACGTGGAATAACTTTATGTGGTTTGCCATCAACATCAATTGTAATAACAGAAGACAAAAAGCCACCAGAGTGGATTTTTTTCATTGCATCTTTATAAGTAATCGCAATTGCTAAAGGGGGTTGTTTATCGCCATATATAACGGCTGGAATTTGATTGTTGCGACGTAGTTCACGAGCGGCCCCCTTGCCTACCCGTTCACGTGCCACTGCATTAAGCTCAGCTTGTGCCATTGGTATCTCCAATTTGTTAGTAAACCAATTAAGGTTTGCCCCATCCTCCAAGGGTGAGGGGGCTTCATGAAAAACTTTCTAGTGTAAAGCTAGTTTAAGAGCAAGCCAATTATTGTAGAAATATTAATCAAACAGGCTAGAAACTGATTGCTCGGTAGAAGTACGAGCAATTGCCTCGCCAATAAGGTTTGCGATTGTCATGATGCGGATATTCTTGGCAGCCTTTACCGCATTGGTTTCTTCAATAGAATCGGTGACAACAAGCTCTTTTAGGTTTGAGCTAGCAATCCGCTCCGCAGCACCTTTAGATAAAACCCCATGCGTAATATAGGCGGAAACTTCTTTTGCCCCTGCTTTTAAAATGGCATCTGCAGCATTTACCAAAGTGCCACCACTATCAACCATATCATCAATTAATATACAGCTCTGCCCTTTTACATCACCAATGATATTCATCACCTCTGAAACGCCAGCTTTTGGACGGCGTTTATCAACAATAGCAAGCGGCGCACCCAAGCGTCCTGCAACATTTCTTGCCCGCACCACACCGCCAGCATCTGGCGAAACAATTGTGACTTTACCAATATCATAATGGTTTTTTATATCTCGCACCATAACAGGGGCAGCGGTTAGGTTATCTGTTGGAATATCAAAAAACCCCTGAATTTGGCCTGCGTGTAAATCAAGTGTAAGAACACGGTTAGCCCCAGATATAGTGATAAGGTTTGCTACTAATTTTGCAGAAATTGGTGAGCGAGGGGCTGATTTCCTATCTTGTCTGGCATAGCCAAAGTAAGGAATAACTGCGGTTATACGCCTTGCAGATGATCGTTTTAGTGCATCAATAATAACCAAAAGCTCCATTAAATGGTCATTAACTGGGTAAGCAGTTGGCTGAATTACAAACACATCTTCACCACGAACATTCTCATGAATTTCTACATATACTTCATCATCAGCAAAACGTTTTATCGTGCAATTTGCTAACGGTAAATTGAGATATTTGGAAATTGCTACTGCAAGGCCTTTGTTTGAATTTCCTGCTACAATTTTCATCAAACTTATCCCTATGCTTTTTGCTTGTCATAAAAACGCAATAATTAAGGCCTTGTTAACGATTGATGCTGATTGGCGCAACCATCAATATGATTATTTTAACGCAATAATTGAAATTTGCCGTCCCTCATTACAATCATTGTTAACGCTATAACGATGAGAGTAATATTTTTGCGGATTATTTGCGGTGCAGGTGCCAGTTTTTTCAACATTTCTTATTCCAGCAGTTTTTAATTCACTCATTATAAAATTAGGTAAATCAAAATGCTCACGTGTTGAGCCATCAGGTAGATAGATAAAATTTTCTGCATTTTTATTCATTTTGCTAATGTCTTTTGCTCGCTCAGAGCCAATTTCATAAGAAGCCCCGCTAATTGTTGGTCCAATTGCAGCAACAATATTTTCTGTTTTAGCTCCAAGTACAATCATTGCGTTTATGGTGTTTAAAATTATTCCTCCAACTGCCCCTTGCCAGCCAGCATGCGCCGCCCCTATTACACCAGCAGACATATCAGCAAATAAAATTGGGCAGCAATCTGCGGTTAAAATTGATAGGGCAATGCCGTTGTTTTTTGTAACCAATGCATCAGCATTTTGTAAAGTGGTTGGGATTTTAGAGCTAATGGTTACCACATCACATGAATGAGTTTGATGCAAACTTGCTAAAATCGCATCATCGCCAGCAATAGTATTTTTGGCAATATTGCGATTTATTTCTGCTTGTTCTTTTTGCCCGCCAACAATCAGCGAGCAGTTAAAGTCATTACTTTTCCCAATGCCAATGCGTCCAAAAAATCCATGATTAATTTGAGCTGCTTTGTTGGCTTTTTTAGAAAGGTTTTTTGCTTGTTCAAATGGGGCAGGGATCATTTAACAATTTCTATTTGTTGGTATTTGACTATCAATCAGAGTTAAAAGGAAAGGGATTAAAATCTCTTGATGAGATGCTTAAAACCTTGAACAAAGATCCCATTTGATCGGTTGAAACAAGACGTTTTTTTGCTGATGTAATTTCTTCTTCAAGTGAAGGATTAGCCTTTATTAACTGCTCGCTTCGCTGCTCAATTCCCAAAAGGGATAAAAACTCGGCTTGAGTTTTTAGTGGCTGAGCTATTGCACCAGCATTTGAAGCCGCTTTGGCTAAGGCTTCAAAATCTACATGTGAGCTTAGGTCGGCCTTACCGATATGCTCAAGCACATTAACAGGTTCATGGTTTTTTAATGCTTGAAAACTATCTCCAGTTTGAGTCTGAGCATAGCCATAATCAATTGCCAAAATTGCTCCTCCATTTTTTGCAATCAGTGCGCTAATCTCACTCATTAAACGCAAACTTGCAAACCCAACTTCCCAAATTGAGCCGTTAAGTGCATCATTAATATTTGCTGGCAGGCTTTCGCTTGGAACTGGTTTTGGCTCAAGCCCCCAAGCTAGTTTATCTTCTTTTATGCCAATTGCTCTTTCAAACCATTTGTCATCTTGTTTTTGAAATTGCTTAATTGGCAAAGCATCAAAAAATTCATTGGCAATGATTAAAAGGGGAATTTCATCGCCTTGTAATTGATTAATATCTTTTATCCAATTTGGCTTATATTGACCTAGTTTTTTTGCCTGAAGTTTTACAAACACTTCATTTGTTTCAAGTAAGTTTAACTGCAACGCATCTGATAAACCCTCAACCTTGTTAAACACCCTAAAAGCATCTTCAAGCAAAGTGCCTCGCCCTGGCCCAAGTTCAACCAAGTTAAATTTTTCTGGCGAGCCAAGGTCTATCCATGCTTGGGCAATATAAAGCCCAATAAACTCTCCAAACATTTGGCTAATTTCTGGCGCAGTAATAAAATCGCCATCTTTGCCCAAAACATCAGTATTTTTATAATAGCCATATTTTGGGTGAGTTAGGCACAGCCCCATATATGTTGAAAGTGAAATTGGCCCTTCAAGCGTAATTTGTGCTTTTATTACTTTTTCTAAACTATCCTCTGACACGTTTTTTCTTTCTATTGGCATAAATGATTAATGCAATGCTGGCGATTAATATAGGCAAACTTAATACCATTCCATAAGTTAACCAGCCACCATAAAGATAGCCCTTATCTGCATCTGGCAACCTTACTGTTTCTACCAAAATTCGAGCAATGGCATAACCAAGCCCAAAAACCCCAGCTACATATCCGGGTTTTCTTAAGGCATAAACAATATGGGTGAAATAGCGAATTATCAAAAATAAAACTATTCCCTCAAGTACAGCTTCATAAAGCTGGCTGGGGTGGCGAGCCATTTCGCCTCCATTTGGAAAAACCACACCCCAAGGCAGGCCAGTTTCTCGCCCATATAATTCGCCATTGATGAAATTGGCAATTCGACCTAAAAACAAGCCTAAAGGCGCACCAACTGCTACAAGGTCTAGACCTGAGAGGATATTGTTGCCTTTTTTTGCAACAAATATCATCATGGCGATTGTAACGCCAATCAATCCGCCATGAAAAGACATGCCGCCAGTCCAAGTTTGCACAATTTCTAGTGGATTTGCTAAATAGTGCAGGGGGTTATAAAAAATAACATAGCCAAGCCTGCCGCCAACAATTATACCCAGCACCGCCCAAAAACCAAAATCAATCCATTGCTCCTTATCAAGAGGGGCTTTGTTTTTTACCCATAGGTTTTTATTCTTGATTAATGAGATGCCATAAATAATAGCCAAAAGTACACCAACCAAATAGGCCAAAGAATACCAACGGATAACAATAGGGCCAATGGAGAATATGATTGGGTCAATATCAGGAAAAGGCATTGTTTTATTTTCTTAAATTGTTAAAAACTTATCACTCAAGCATGCTTTTTTTTATCTGCTCTGGTCAAGAGCAAGTTTGATCCCTACATACTAGATAACGTAATTTTTATAACACCATTTTTAAAAAAAGGAATTTACTCATGTCTAAGGATAATTTTTTTGATGACCTAGGAAAACTAATAGATAATGCAGCGGGTGTTGCCGATGGTGTTCGTCGTGAAATTGAAACAGCAGTAAAATCACAGGTTGAGCGGTTTGTAGCTAATCTAGATCTTGTTAAACGTGAAGATTATGATGTTTTACGTGAAATGGTGCAAATTCAAGAAGAAGAATTAAAAACCTTGCGTCAAGATGTAGACGCTCTAAAAAAACCAAAAACCTCTAAAAAAACTTAAAACCTGTTAAGAAAGTTTATGGTTAACGGCTTATTAACAACCTTGGGCTGAATATCCACAGCATAGATTTATTTCAAGAGGTAAGGTGGCTATGCCCCTCTTATTCGTTTGGTGTAAGTTTAATGTGCTGATTCGTCATGAATTTATTTCTTAATTAGGTTGTTTTATGTCTTTATTATTAGAAGTTGAACCCCAGAACGCTCTACATCCAGTGGATATAATCGAGCATATTGCCTCGATTAACGATTATGCTTTTGAGCGACAAGAAGCTGATGAAATTTCAATTTCTGTGCGTGGTGGTTGGAGCGACTATTTTATATCGTTTAATTGGATGGATGATTTAGAAAATTTGCATATTGCCGCTTCGTTTGATCTAAAAGTTTCAGAACAGCGATATGTTGAATTGCAAAAACTTATTTCAAAAATTAATGCCCAGTTATGGATTGGTCATTTTGATTATCATAAAAACGAGGGGCGTATAATATTTCGCCATTCACATATGCTCTCAGGTGGGGCAGATATTTCGCCTCTTCAGTGCGAGGTTTTATTGCGAACAGCAACTGATGCATGTGATACATATTATCAAGCATTTCAATTTGTCCTTTGGGCTGGCAAAGATGCAAAATTTGCCCTATCTTCAGTTATGTTTGAAACTCAAGGCGAGGCCTAAAGCCCGCCAAACAAGGGGTTGGGAATGGATCTTTCTCATTTAGGAAAAGTTGTGCTTGTTGGTGCTGGTAAAATGGGCATGGCAATGGCAAAAGGCTGGCTCAAATTTGGTCTTATGCCTGATAGCCTAATTTTGGTTGATCCTAATCCGCAAAAATCTGTTGTTGAATTTGCAAAATTTCATGGAGTTTCTTTATTTAGCGAAATGCCAAATATTGATGTGAATGTGTTAATTCTAGCAGTTAAGCCGCAAATTATTTCTGCAGTGATGAGTTCTCTTAAGCAAAAAATTAGTCCAGATGTTTTGGTGCTTTCTATTATTGCTAGCACAAGTATTAACGCTTTATCAGATGGACTAGGCTCAAAAAATATTATTCGAACAATGCCAAATACACCATCACAAGTTGGGCAGGGGGTAACTGGGGTTGTTGCAGCAAAAAGCGTGAATGAAAAGAACAAACAGACAGCTCAGGCGTTAATGGCTGCTTCTGGTATGGTGCAATGGCTTGATGATGAAAGTGATCTTGATGCTTTGGCATTTGTTTCTGGTTGCGGGCCGGCATATGTGTTTTTGTTGATTGAGGCCATGGCCAAGGCTGGGGTTGAGCAGGGTTTAAAAGAAGATCAGGCGATGGCACTTGCTCGCCAAACAGTAATTGGCACAGCAACTTTAATGCAAAGTGATGATAGTGATGTTAAAACTTTGCGAAAAAATGTAACCTCCAAGGGCGGGATTACTGAGGCGGCTTTGTCGGTTTTAATGGCGAAAGATGGATTTTTCTCGCTTTTTTCAAAAGCATTTAAAAAGGCAAAAAAGCGTAATGAGGAACTTGCTAGTTAGATGATAAATTGGGAAGATTTTGAAAAAGTTGATATTCGTGTCGGCACAATTGTTCAAGCGCATGAATTCCCTAAGGCACGAAAGCCTGCTTTTATTCTTATGATAGATTTTGGTGCTGAAATAGGAATTAAAAAATCATCTGCTCAAATTACGATTAATTATAGCCTTGATGCTTTAGTTGGAAAGCAAGTCATGGCAGTAGTGAACTTTCCTCCAAGACAAATTGGCCCAATAAAATCAGAGGTGCTTACCCTTGGTTTTGAAGATGAAAAGGGTGAGATTGTTTTAGTCCAGCCACAAAGTAAAGTGCCAAATGGCAGAAAATTACTTTAACTCTATTCTTAATAATTTGGATAGGGGCAAATACCATTGCCAGTACCTTGACTATAATCCCCATTAGAAAATTTATAGTCTTTTTGACCTTCCCAATGTCCTTCATCAAAGGCCTGTTGCCACCCTTTTAGCCCGCACTTAAAGCGTATAGTTTCTGTTTGAGGGCTGTTATTTGGGGTATAATTGTAGCTACCATGTAAAAATGCACTATCATAACATTCACACGCAGATTCAGGCATATCTCCTGCTAAGCTGATATTTTGTGCATTAACTGGTAATAAGAATAATAAACTCAACAAAAATGAGAAAGAAAATAATTTCATACTGAACACCTCTAGCCAAAATAATTTTTCTTTTATTATCATCAGATAATCACAGAAGATTTTTTATGTCAATATTATTAAAATAGCCAAATTTATTCATATTTGCTAAAGATACTGACCAATTACCATGTCGATCTTAGGGTTTTAATTTTAGCTTCTCCAATGTTGCTTGCTCATCTTCATTCACCATCAGTTTTAAAAATTTAGCAATAATATCCCGATTTTCCTCAGGCAATTTTTGCAAGGCATTTTTAATTCTCTTAGTTTGTGAAAGAGAGAGAGTTTTAAAAAAACTTTCCCCCTTTTTGGTAGCAAATAAGAGTCGCTTTCGCCTATCAATATCATCAGTTTTTTGTTCTATATAACCACTGTCAATAAGTTGACGCAAAACTCGCGCTAGACTTTGTTTGGTAATTTTTAATATAGAAAGCAAAGTTGCAACAGACATGCCGGGGCGAATATTGACAAAATATAGCACCCTATGATGCGCTCGTCCAAAATTTTTAGTTTTTAATAGTGCATCAGCATCGCTAACAAAATCACGATACGCAAAGAAAAATAGCCCCATAATGTCAAGCGGCATATCGCTCACTTGAGATAATAAGTCAGTATTATTGACATTGTTTTTATTTTCTGTCATGTTTTTTCTCAAGTAGATTTTGGTAATTTCTTGTTAACAGAATTTTCTAAAAGAGATAAGGGAAAATATTTTTGTTGAGCAAAGTTAGTTTTCTGGGTTATGAAGCATTTTAAACTAGGATTTTTTAAAGGATAAAAATATGTCAGTGCCAATGGATCAAAGAGAAGGTTGGATTTGGTATGATGGAGCATTTGTTCCTTGGAAGGATGCAAAGTTACACGTCTTAACTCATGGTTTGCACTATGCCAGCTCGGTTTTTGAGGGGCAGCGTGCTTATGGCGGTGAGATTTTTAAACTTGAAGAGCATACAAAGCGTTTAATTAAGTCTGCTAAATATCTTGATTTTGAAATTCCATATAGTGAGGAAGAAATAAATCATGCTTGCAATCAAGCGTTAGAAAAAAATAATTTAATCGATGCATATATGCGTCCCGTTGCGTGGTGTGGATCAGAAGAAATGGGAATTGCCGCCACTGCCAACACTGTTCATCTTGCAATTGCTGCATGGAAATGGCCAAGCTATTTCACCCGTGAAGAGCGACTAAAAGGCATTCGTCTAACTTGGTCAAAATGGAAAAGACCATCACCTGAAATGATACCATGTTTTTCAAAAGCTGCTGGTCTTTATATGATTTGCACAAATTCAAAACACGCAGCAATGAAAGAGGGCTATACCGACGCTCTAATGCTTGATTATCGTGGTTATGTCGCCGAAGCTACGGGCGCAAATGTTTTCTTTGTAAAGGACAAAGAAATCCATACTCCTTTGCCAGATTGTTTTCTCGATGGCATTACTCGCAGAACGGTAATTGAATTAGCTAAAAAAGCTGGCTATAAAATTGTTGAGCGTCATATCATGCCAGATGAAATTGGTGATTTTGATGAATGTTTCTTAACAGGATCAGCAGCAGAAGTTACCCCAGTTTCTGAAATTGGTGAGTTTAAATATAAACCAGCCATCGCCTGCCAGACATTAATTGATGCTTATATGAAAGAAGTTCAGCCAAGGAAATAAACATTTAGTAACAAGTAAATCAGCTTAATAAATTTGCAGCAAAGTTGATGAATTCTCCTTGCTAACTAATGTTTTATTTATCCATGATTAGAATAAATATTTTGACCAAATAATATGCTATTCTGAGCTTGTTTATGGAAGACTAATAAGAAATTATAAGTAAACTTTCAAAAAACCATTTTAAAAAAAATACGTTTATGAGATTGGCTCAGATAGCATATATTATGCATGATCTGGAACACTGATATATCTCTAAAACCCCGTCTCTTAAAGATAAGTGGAGTTAGAGATTAAAAAATTATGTAAAATAATAAAGACCCTAAAATAAAAGCCTATTATTTCCACTTATCTTTGGCATTATCATCAACAGTCTTTGCTGCCACCCATTCTGCGCCATTTTCTCCTTCTTCGAATTTCCAAAATGGTGCATCGGTTTTTAGCCAATCCATAATAAAATTTGCCCCATCAAAAGCTGCTTGGCGGTGCGCTGAAAGCGACATCACCTGAACAATTGGCTCATTGGGATACATTGCGCCATAGCGATGAATGACTTTTACTTTAATTAAACCAAATCGCTCAAGGGCAGTCTGCGCCATATTTTCAAGCTGCTTTTGCGCCAAGGCAGGATAATGCTCAAGCGTCATTTTTTTGATAGGATTATCAGCAAGTGAACGCACAAGCCCAGTAAAAGTAACAGCCGCCCCGCCGCCATCAGCTTGCTTAATAAATTGATTGCTCTCATCACCGGGGTTAAAAATTTCTGATTGTAATTTTACAACGATAGCGTTTTTGGGCGATAATATATTACCCATTCTAGCCACCTGTCATGGGTGGGAAAAATGCAACAGTCTTCGCCCCAACAATATTAAAGTCATGCTCAACAAGCTGCTCATCGACTGCAGCCCTGATTAGATTTTTATCGGCAAAGGCAAGCTCTGCCGCTTCATCATTTGCGCTAATCCAATCGATTAATTCATCAACATTTGTAACATTTTGTGGAAGATCAAACTCATCTTCACCTCTGTTTAAACGTTCTCGCAACCAAGCAAAATACAATACTTTCATTTTTTCGCTCCGCTCATATACTTAATAGTAACTCGCCAATAATCCCAGCCAGTTATCATGGTAAGAATAGCTGCCAGCCATAAGAAAATATTACTAATTAATGCTAATCCACCCATTACAGGCTCTGCAAACAAGATGCCAAGTGCAACAAGCTGAACAGTTGTTTTATATTTTGCCAACATAGTAACAGGCAGAGCTACTTTTTCATTTCCTAAATATTCACGCATGCCAGAAACTAAAATCTCACGCATTAAGATGATTATAGCAGGGATTAAATCAAGCGCAGAAAAAGTCTTATCATAAGCAAATGCAATCAATAATGCTCCAACCAAAAGTTTATCAGCAATAGGGTCAAGCATGCGCCCAATTGGAGAAACTAAATTCCACTTGCGCGCTAAATATCCATCAAAAAAATCAGTGATTGCAGCAATAGCGAATAATATAAGTGCCACCCAACGCAAAGCATCATTGCCAGATAATGCCAGTATAATGATAAACGGAATTGCCAATATGCGAGCATAGGTTAAAAGGTTAGGCAAAGAAAATGTGTGGTTAGTTTTACTCATAGCACCATCATTTAAGATTGGCATAAAAAGGTCAAGAAAATTAGAGTAAGAACACGATAATTTCTTTTAAAATCACAATCATTTATTTTTTTTGGCAAGGCAAAAAGATGCTATATCCTATCTGTAGTGAAAAAGAGGATACTCATTCACTATTAAAATGATCGTAAATAATTTCAGCCATAGCCTTAGAAATTCCGCTCACCTTAATAAGGTCAACCAGTGCAGCACGAGAAACGGCTTTGGCTGAACCAAAATGATTAAGCAAGGCACGTTTGCGACTTGCGCCAATGCCCTCAATTTCATCAAGTGGGTTTTTTACTATGTCTTTTTTTCGTTTTGCCCTATGCGTGCCAATTGCAAACCTATGTGCTTCATCACGTAATCTTTGAACATAATATAGCACCGGATCACGGGCAGGTAGCATAAATGATTTTTTGCCTTGCATGAAAAAAGTTTCTCGCCCAGCGTTGCGCTCTTGCCCTTTTGCAATAGCAATTAATGTGACCTCATCACCAAGACCAAGACTTGTAAAACTTTTCTGCACCGCACTAAGCTGCCCCTTGCCACCATCAATTAAAATTACATCTGGCCAATCTGGCAGCTGCCCATCATCTTTTTTCTCTTCATTTTCATCTGTCTTTTTCTCAAGCGGATTTTCTTTCATCAACCTAGCAAACCGTCTGCCCAAAACTTCCTCCATCATACCAAAATCATCGCCGGGGGTAATGGTGCTAGATTTGATATTAAAGGTGCGATAGTGTTTTTTTTCAAACCCATTTTCACTCGCAACAATCATTGCTCCAACTGCGTTACTGCCCGAAATATGCGAGTTGTCATAAACCTCAATTCTCTTTGGGGTTTGTTTAAGGTCAAACACATCAACCATTTTTTTTAGCAAGGATTTTTGTGCCGATGTTTGCGCTAATTGCCGACCCAGTGCCTCTTTTGCATTATTAAGCGCATTGTTAACAATCTCAAATTTTTCGCCCCTTTTGGGGTTTGAAATATTAACTCTTGAATTAAGTTTTTCACTTAATGCCAGCTCTAATAAATCATTTTCTTTTAGCTCATTTGAAACAAGAATTAATTTGGGAGGCACACGCCCCTCATAAAATTGCGATATAAAGGCCTGTAAAACTTCACCCTCATCAAGCGAAGCATCAGCCCTTGGATAAAAGGCATGATTGCCCCAATTTTGAAACGCCCGAAAAAAGAAAACCTGTACACAAAACTGCCCAGCAATCTGATATATTGCAAAAATATCGGCCTCTTCAAAACTGTTAGCACTTACATCATTCTGCCCAACAATATAGGTTAGAGCGGTTAATCGATCTCGCAAAATTGCAGCATTTTCAAAATCTTCTTTTTCTGCCGCTTTATTCATCTCACTCGATAGCCGTTCTTGAATTATTTTTGACTTTCCAGATAAAAATGCACGGGCACTATCAACTAACTTTTGGTATTTATCTAACGATATTTCACCAGTGCAGGGCGCAGCGCAGCGTTTTATTTGATGCTGTAAACAGGGGCGATTACGATTGGCATAATAGCTATTTGAGCAATTGCGAATTAAAAATGCTTTTTGTAAAGTTGCTATAGTTCGATCAACCGATTGCCCAGAAGCAAATGGGCCAAAATAATGCCCCTCTCGTCGACGTTTGCCTCGGTGTTTAACTAATTGCGCTGCCTCATGATCGGTTGCAAGCAAAATAAACGGAAAGCTCTTATCATCACGCATCAACACATTATACCAAGGCTTAAGCCGCTTGATAAGATTGGCCTCAAGTAATAAAGCCTCACTCTCGGTTTTTGTGGTGACAAATTCCATCGTAGCAGTAGCAGAAATCATGCGGCAAATACGATTTGGATTGCCCTCATAACGAGTATAATTACTCACCCGATCCTTTAGGCTATTAGCTTTGCCAACATAAAGAACTGCACCTTGTGCATCTATCATGCGATAAACACCGGGGGAGGAGGGTAGCGTTTTTACAAAAGCCGCAATTATATCTAAGCCAGAAGTTTCTTGTGCTGAATTATTAGGTGTGTCTTTTGAATCTATGGTCATTTATGACCCTTATCCACCCTTGTGAAAAACCATAACGATATAAGCAATATAGGTTATGCTCATTATCCAGCCCTGCACACGGCCAATGCCTCTGGTTACAAAAGCCAATGGCACTAGCAATAAAAATACAGCAATCATAAACCAAATATCAAAGTTAATAATGCTAGCAGGAACACTAAGCGGAATGAGCATAGCGGTTATTCCAAGAATGCCAAGAATATTAAATATAGACGAGCCAATAACATTGCCTATCATCATGCCAGCTTGCCGCCTTAGAGCTGCAGAAACAGAAGCTGCAAGCTCAGGCAGGCTGGTGCCGAGCGCAACGATGCTAAGACCAACTGCGGTGTCGGCTATTCCAAGCATTTTTGAAACACCAATTGCGCCCGAGATGGTAAGTTTGCCCCCTATGCCAAGTCCAATAATACCAAAAGCAATAAATCCTAAAATCCAAATGGTTGTTAGTGGTTTTTCTGCATCCTCATCAACTTCGCCATCATTGCCGTTTAATTTTTCTTTTCTTGCTTTAGTTGCCTCAAGGCCAGAATATGTAAGATAAACTATCAATAATGTGAATAATAATAGACCCTCTAAGCGAGATATTTCACCATCAAAAATAATTAAAAAAAGTTCCGCACTAATGCCAAGTAAAAACACAACAGAGCGTCTAATGCCACCCTCAGATAAGGTGAATGCAGCAATTATGGCAGGAACACCAAGAACCAATAATGTGTTTGCAACGTTAGAGCCAACCACATTTCCAATCGCTAGCCCAGACGCACCATTTAATGCCGCTTCAATTGAAACAATTAACTCGGGGGCAGAAGTGCCAAAAGCAACAATTGTCAAACCTGTTATAATGGGCGGAATATGCATTCTTTGTGCGGCAGATATTGAGCCACGCACCAAGGCGTCGCCTGAAATTGCCAAAAGTGCAAGTCCAGCAACTAAAAATATAATTGTCATATAATCCACGCTATAATCATTCCACTCTTAATTTTATTCTCTAACGTATATGGGGCAAACAGGGGAGAATGCCAAGCGCAAAAATGCTTTTATTCTTTTGGCGGGGAATAATTTTTATCTTGATATATCACAGGAAAATCACCAATTTCTTCCATTTCCTCAAAACTTCCATCACAGCTTGATTTAGCAGTATATTGAAGTAGTTTGAAAGAATATCCCCCCCATTGCCAAACTCCAGTTGCCCCGCAATCTCCAAGACCTCGCCCTTTGGCAAAATCTGTTAATATATTTTGTTTTTCATTAAACCATGGATTAACTAGATATTGCGTTCCGCTCCAGCCATATCCCTCCCAAAAGGAAGCAAAAAGCTGCATTCTTGTTTCATAGCCATCTTTGGTATAAGCAATATAGCTAAAATTATAAGCCCCAGCAGTGCAGGGAACTAAATAAAGCGTATTTTCGGCATCAAGTCTATAGCTTTGCAAATCACCACCATGCACAAGCTCACTCATGGGTTCGCAACCAGAGATTGTTGGCTTTTCATGCTCGCGTTTTAACATATCGGGAAACGGATCAGGCTCTCGTGAAGTAACCAGAGTTTTGTAGCTTGGCGGATCGCCTGCATTGTGCTTTGAGCCTACTCTATTATGCTTATCGTCAATGAATAATAGTGAGGCAGACATGCCATTAAGTGAAAAGCCCACAGTTTGTGAATTGCTATCTAAGTCAATAAAGCTAATTTTTGCTTCATTAGCAGGTGTAAGAGCATCAAATAGTTTTTGTGCCTTTTCACCTAGAAAATAATATTGATTTAGCGAACCATAAGCTGCGAACTCTTTATTGGCTAAAAATGAAATTTCATTGCCTTCAATATCAACTTTTATCACTTGATTTTGTTTGGGGTCAGCTCCGTTTGCAATAAGTGATATTTCCCAAGAACCCTGATACTTACCTCGAGTGAAAGAGAGGGTATAGCTGTTTTTTAAATCACTTGAGGTGCTTGCTATACAAGTATTATATTGATCGCAATTTACTTGCCAGTCCTTAAAAGCGGTTTTTATTGTTGTCTGAGCAAATGATGCACTGCTAAAAACTAAAGAAAATAAGGCAATTATTGAGGAAATTACTCTCTTTTTATTCCTTGGCATTTTGTTATCTCCTAGATGATTTAATCTTAATTTCACCTTTAGAATAAATCACAAAAAGGTCAATTGTTAACAGATGTTAACCTTTTTCTTTCAAAAAGGCAAAAATCAGTCTAAATTGATATTTGAAGGGAAAACTGGGAGTGGTTTTCTTATTAAATTATTTAGGGAAAAAGAAAATGGAAGCAATTCTTCCTCTTATTATGCAACTTGTTGGCGGTGGCGCAGGTGGCGGCATTATGGGCAAACTTGTTAAAGGCGCAAACATGGGCGGCATGGGAAATATGATCTCAGGCGCAGTTGGCGGCCTCGGCGGTACAGCAATTGCTGGCATGATTCCAGGGCTTGATGGCCTTATTGGAAAAGGTGCAGAAATGGCAGGTGGCGCAAGTGAAGCAGTTAGTGGCATTGATATTGGCGCATTAGCATCTCAAGGCGCAACTGGTTTAGTTGGCGGTGGTCTGCTAACCTTAGTTGTTGGCATTGTTAAAAATAAATTCATGAGCTAATATTAATTCCTTGAACATATAAAACTCTTGCTCCTTAACTGGTGCGAGAGTTTTATTTTGGTCTGAAAGGTAAAATGTTTTTGCTAAACAATTTAATTTTCTGCAATTCTTAGCTATTATTCATTTGTCAGTTCTTTTAGAAAATGCCCATATTGTAAAAAATAAGCCGTTTGCTTTTGTGCCAATTTATTATTAGCGATAAATGTATGCGTAGCCTCAATCACAATATGATCGCTCATACCCTCTAATTTAGTGCTATTTATAGAAACTTTTCCGTCATCTTCATTAGGAATAATAGCCGATGAAAGCGGATCAATTGTCCTGTTTCCAGCAATTATCCCAAGCGGATAATCCACCTCCCCAAATAGGTTTTTAACCAGATCTTGGTTAGTAATAAGTTCCTCAGCTGCAGGGCCATAATAGGTTCTATATATCTGGTTATTCTTGAGAAAATCGGCAATCTCGCTGCCATTATTGGGTGGCGCAAGCATAATAGTTTTACCCAAGTTTTTTGGGCGATATTTATTAAGATAAACCCGAACAAGTAACCCGCCCATAGAGTGAGAAACAAAATGAATGGGCTTATCCTCCACAAGCCGAACAGCAAGCTCATTATGCATAATTTTAGCAAGATCTTTAAGTCCATAT
This sequence comes from Hyphomicrobiales bacterium, assembly GCA_027066315.1. Taxonomy (GTDB): domain Bacteria; phylum Pseudomonadota; class Alphaproteobacteria; order Rhizobiales; family Devosiaceae; genus S141-66. The sequence continues at coordinate 4,537 of JAMONZ010000106.1, read as the reverse complement.
TTGGTCGATGGATAATCAAGATTTATAGTGTCATAACCCTGCGTTTCAAGAAAATCAGCCATCGAGCGCATATTATCACTAGAGCGAGCAATGCCATACAAAATGACGACATAGTCACCACTTGATTTTTCAACAATGGTGCTGATGCCAAGCAGGGTGAAGAAAAGAACAAAGAGAGCAAGGAGAGTGAAGCGCAAGTTATGAAGCCTGTTGGTTGGTGTTTATCTATATATAGAGGGTTGGTTGGGATAGTAAAGTTATTGGGGTGAGTGGTGTTTTTCTTCCTTTGAGCCTAGTGGGAGAAGGAGGCACGCAAAAGCGTGACGGATAAGCGGCAGATGAGGGGGTGGAGCTAGGAGGCAAGGTGGAAGGGGGCAGAGCGAGAGGAACGCCCTGTGTCATCCTGAACGGAGTGAAGGATCTTAAGCAGCAAATAAAGATTCTTCAGCTTTGCCTCAGAATGACAAAGCTGATAGCCCATCAAAATTGTTTATGCTTCCACCATATTCTGCACTTCCTCAAGTATTTCTCGCAATAATTTTTGCTTTCCTGCTCCTCTCGTCATTTCAGCGAAGGCAGGAATGACGTTGGTGGGAGTATTGACAGCATTGGCAAAAATTGAAAAACAGCAGTAGCAAGAATAATTTGAATGCCTCCTGTTAATAGAATCATTATTATAACGCTTCTATCATCGCTCATTTAGAAGCCGAGCGGGGCGTCCATACCATTACTGTAATTACAAGTCGTTCATCTTTATAGTTGAATAAAAAATTTAGATTACAAGATTGTAATTTGGTATCTGTTAGCGTGAGTATGTAATTTCTTAAGCTCTTTTGTAAGTATTTAATACGGATAGCATCTGAGCAAAGTGTCTTTTATCAATCACACAAGAAATTTTAAACTAAACTGGAGATAGATAATGTCTAATTTAAATATAACAGGCTCACAATTACCACAAATTAATAATTCAACAAATCTACCTGATAATGAGAGAGAATTTTTGACTGCTCTGTATGAGAATAATCAACCTGAGAATTTTGAATCAAATGGCGAAAATACCCACTTAGCACTTGGTCCTGTTTTGCTAGCAGTTCCTGGTTTAGTAGCCATGGGCGCAAGATCTGCACCTCAAATTATTAATGCTGGCCAACGTTTGATTTTTCCTGCTCTTGCTACTGCTGGTGTAGCACCAGTAATGAAAAGCTGTGGAAGTGAGGAGAAAGAGCTTCTTGAACGTTTGGATAATAACGATCGAGAGGCTGCTGCTGCACAGGCTGACTTGGACAAAAAACTTGAGGAAGAGAATGAAATATATGAGGATTTGGTAAAAAAAGGGAAAGAAGCTGACTCATGGTATGAGGATGCTAAAGTGGGTGGAGTAGATGAACGTGTTCTTGAGAACTTTAGAAATTCTGATGATCCATATTCTGATAGAGCCGCTGATGCTTATGAAAAAGGTGGAAAAGAACATGATGAATTTTGGAAATCAATGAAAGACGAAAAAGTCATAAAAAAATAAATTTGAAGAGTATGCACTATATCTTAGATTGATATTTTGTCATATTTTTAAACGATTTATTGATACAGCCTCGCAATAGTTTTGCGGGGTCTGATACACTCCTAGAAAGTATATAGAGTAACAGTTACTAAATTAAGTAGTCTTTATAATTACGAAGGCGGAAGAAGGTTAGCTTATCACAATATATCCAACTCCAGCTCCCTCAACCGCTTAACTTCATCACGCAGTCTTGCCGCTCTCTCAAACTCTAGATTACTTGCCGCATCACGCATATCTGCTTCTAGTCCTTTGATAGTTGCAGCAAGGTTTGCGCCAACATGCACTCGTTGTTTTCCGTCCGCATCAACCCCTGTTGAAACGGTTACGTGGTCGCCATCATATACTGATGACACTATGTCTTTTATGCCAGATTTTATGCTTTTTGGGGTGATACCATGTTCTTCATTATGGGCGGCTTGGATTTCTCGGCGGCGGTCTGTTTCTGCTAATGCTCGCTCCATTGAACCAGTTATTTTATCAGCATATAAAATTACATTGCTTTCAGCATTTCTCGCAGCTCTTCCTATGGTTTGAATTAGTGAGGTTTCTGAGCGTAAAAAGCCCTCTTTGTCTGCGTCCAAAATTGCCACTAACGCACATTCGGGAATGTCCAAACCTTCACGCAATAAATTGATGCCGATTAGCACATCAAAAGCTCCAAGCCGTAAGTCCCTTATAATTTCAATACGCTCTAATGTGTCAATGTCAGAGTGCATATAGCGCACTCTTATTCCCTGCTCATGCATATATTCGGTGAGATCCTCCGCCATTTTTTTAGTCAAAGTAGTGACAAGTGTGCGATAGCCTGCCTTGGCAGTTTTGCGCACTTCGTCAATCACATCATCAACCTGTGAACCAGCAGGGCGGATTTCTACTGGTGGATCGATTAGGCCAGTTGGGCGAATAATTTGCTCAACAAATTCACCCTCTGTTTGCGCCATTTCCCACTTACCTGGAGTTGCTGAAATATAAACAGATTGCGGACGCATAGCGTTCCATTCTTCAAAACGAAGCGGACGGTTATCCATACAGCTTGGCAGGCGAAAACCATATTCTGCTAAAGTTGCCTTACGGCGAAAATCCCCACGATACATTGCTCCAAGCTGCCCAATTGTTACATGACTTTCATCAACAAAAATCAATGCGTTATCGGGTAGATATTCAAACAAAGTAGGCGGAGGCTCACCTGGGTTTCGGCCAGTTAAATAGCGAGAGTAATTTTCAATCCCAGCGCAAACACCCGTTGCTTCAATCATCTCAAGATCAAACATTGTGCGTTGCTCAAGCCGTTGCGCTTCAAGCAACCGCCCTGCATTATTCAGCTCATCAAGTCGAAATTTCAACTCGTTTTTTATAGACTTCATCGCAGATAAAAGCGTAGGGCGAGGGGTTACATAGTGCGAATTGGCATAAATTCGAACTGTCTTTAAAGTCTGAATTTTCTTACCTGTCAGCGGATCAAATTCAGTTATGCTGTCAATTTCATTGCCAAATAAAGTTATCCGCCAAGCGGCTTTATCATGGTGAGCAGGGAAAATTTCTACTGTGTCACCCCGTACCCTAAAAGCACCACGAGCAAATCCAGCATCAGCTCGTTTATATTGTAGCGACACGAGGTCTTTAAGCAATTGACGTTGGTCAATAACCTGCCCGATCTTAAGATCAAAAATCATCGCCGTATAAGTTTCAACCGAACCAATGCCATAAATGCAACTGACTGAGGCAACAATTATCGTATCATCACGCTCAAGCAAAGCACGAGTAGCCGAGTGACGCATGCGATCAATCTGCTCGTTAACCTGGCTATCTTTTTCAATAAAAGTATCGGTGCGTGGCACATAGGCCTCGGGTTGATAATAGTCATAAAATGATACAAAATATTCTACTGAATTATTGGGAAAAAAACTTTTAAACTCGCCATAAAGCTGCGCTGCTAAAGTCTTATTGGGTGCTAAAATTATTGCAGGACGTTGAGTTTTTGCAATAATTTGTGCGGCGGTAAAAGTCTTACCAGAGCCTGTTACGCCCAAAAGAACCTGATCGGTTTCACCATTGTTGATGCCCTCAACCAATTGCTTGATTGCTTTTGGCTGATCGCCTTGCGGAGTAAACTCTGTTTGCAAATCAAACTTAACCCCACCCTGAAGTTTTTCTGGCCGCTCTGGGCGATGCGGTGTCCATGCCGCCACGCCCTCAACCTCATCTCGCCCATGCTCAATCAGACTTTGTAAAGCAGCAACGGTTGCGGTTATGCCTTCAGTTGGAGTGGGGTTTTTAGCAGACTGTTTTGCACTGATATGCTCAAAGCCAGCCTGAGGATCTTCACCAAAACCATCAAGGTTTTTTGGTCGCTCAACCGCATTAGCCATTGATTTTGGAGCTTTTGGCGACATGCCAGTTGGTGTATCTGGAAATGAAGTTTTTGTGGTAGATCGACGAGCTTTCTCAACCTCAGCCTTGCGCATCTGTTGTTGTTCACGATCAAGCCGACGTTTATTCTTAAGCCGCTCTTGCGGCAAGCGTTTACTTGCCTCAATCTCTTCAGCTTTTTCAATATCCCCCAAAAAATCATCAATAGAGAACTCGATAGGTTTCGGCGATAGGGGCGGTTTTTTTTCTGACGGCATATTTTTTTACAAAACGTTGTTTGATTCAAAATCTTATAGCACAAAGAGAACCAAAGGGGAACAGGGTAGGATAAATATAATCCCACCCTATTTTAGTCTTACATAAGAGTAATTTTTAAAAATCACTATCAATGCAAGTAGCTTCTTTTTTCGCTGGAGCACCAGTGCGGTAAGATCTCACTTTATTGTTAAAATTATCTTCAAGATTTCGGATGTTTTTTTCAATAATATCGTCATCTCCATTGCGGTTAGTTTGGTTGTAAATCCTTACAAAAGCACCATCAATTAATTTTATAGATTCGATATTATTCTTCCAAGGATATTTAAGCTCATTTACCGTCCGCTCGCCAGC
>JAMONZ010000105.1 GCA_027066315.1 Hyphomicrobiales bacterium | reverse complement strand
CTGGTGATGAGCTTACAGTTTCTCGTCTGTCCGTTGCTGCTGGCCTATTATCAGATTTGGTTAGGAGCTAGGCTTTAGGGTTGAAAACCTCACTCGTTTTATTCTAATCCCCTCCCCCTTGCGGGGAGGGTTAGGGTGGGGGGTCAAGCATAAGATGGTGTTGAAATATCACCATAAAAGTAAAGTACTTTACCCCTTAATAAGCTGGCTCTATATTGTTAGGTAACAAAACCACTTAACCTCAATATTTGGAGCAACAAGAATTGAGCGCAACTGTTATTTTTCTAATTAGCTTGCTTTTTTTAGCCTTTTTCTATTTGGCAATCATTATCGTGCTCAATCGAAAAATTGCGCCAAAGGGCGCCAAAATTATCAGCGAGCCTGAAGTATTAGATAAAACCCTGCCTCAAACCATTAGGCTTATCACATGGAATATTGGTTATGCTGGGCTTGGAGAGGAAAGTGATTTTTTAATTGATGGAGGTAAGCATTTATTGCCACCTTCAAAAAAAATTGTACAAAAAAACCTAGAAGCAATTAAAAGTGAATTACAGCAAATAAAGGCTGATATTTTCTTGTTACAAGAAGTAAGCGAGAAGAGTTTTTTAAGTAGAAATGTTGATGTTTTAAGAGAAGTCACCAGCATTTTTATGAAGTATTTTATTATTTTTCGTCCTGATTTTGCCTCCATCGGGTTGCCCTACCCATTTAAGATAAAACATGGCACGCTTAGCCTAGCTAAAACAAATCCAGCGCTAACTGTAGTAAAAACATTGCCCTTTGAGCCTAAACCGCTTGGCGGGATATTCCATCGCCATTATGCTTTGCAAGTTAATTATTTTGATATTGCTGGCAATGACAAGCAGTGGGTAATAATAAATTTGCATCTTGCAGCTTTTGATGAGAATGGGGCAACGAGGCAAAAGCAATTTGATGCAGTTTTTGCTTTTGCTGAACAAGAATATAAAAAAGATAATTATGTAATTTTGGGCGGTGATTGGAATATGGAGCTAACAAATAGTAATTTTCCCCATAAAACAGAAGAAAAATATTTATTCTGGAAAATTCCTTTTCCTTTTGAAAGATTACCAAAAAATTGGCAAATTGGTATCAATAAAAAAACACCAACCGTAAGAAGCAACCAAAAGCCTTACGTAGCAGGCGAAAATTATACAGCAATAATTGACGGATTTATAACATCTCCAAATGTGCAAATAAATGAAATAAAAACCTTTAATAATGATTTTAAGTACACAGATCATTTGCCAATAATTGGAACTTTCTCGACAAAGTGAAATTTAGGCTTTAGGCTTAAGAAAATCTGGGGGGATAATGATTATGGCAAAAGTTTCAAAAAAAGGTATTTTTTCGTGGATGTTGTTTGATTGGGCGGCACAGCCCTATCATACGGTACTTATCACCTTCATTTTTGCACCATATTTTGTAGCGCAAGTCGCCAGCAATCCTGTTGACGGGCAAGCCACTTGGGGCTTAGCTATGGGATTAGGCGGTATATTCATTGCTATTCTAGCGCCAATTCTTGGAGCAATGGCAGACGTTACAGGCCCTCGCAAACCATTTATTGCGTTCTTTTCTATTCTTGTAGTTGTTGGCGCTTCTTTATTATGGCTAGCAGCTCCGGGCGGCGTTGCCCCTGTTACGCTTATTCTTGTTGCCTTTGTAGTTGGGCTTATAGGTATTGAATTTTCAACCGTGTTCACTAACTCCATGATGCCCTCTTTAGTGCCTCGTGAAGATTTAGGTAAACTTTCAGGTTCAGGTTGGGCGCTTGGTTATATTGGCGGCATTATTGCGCTGGTCATTGTTTTAGCTCTGATGGCAGCTGACCCGATTTCAGGAAAAACGCTTGTTGGTCTTTCACCCATATTGGGGCTAGATGCTACTCAATTTGAAGGCGAGAGAGCCACAGGCCCACTAACTGCTATTTGGTTTTTAGTGTTTATTATCCCGCTATTTTTGTTCACTCCTGATATTAAAAAACGAGAAGGGCAAGGACAAGCAGTAAAACAAGCGCTCTCAAACCTATGGGAAACAATACAGCAATTACCAAAACGTAAATCTTATTTTTCCTTTCTAATTACTTCAATGTTTTATCGTGATGGGCTAAATGGTCTATTTATGTTTGGCGGTATTTATGCCGCAGGCGTTTTGAAAATGTCTATTACCGAAATAGGAATTTTTGGTATTATTGCAGGCATTGCAGGAGCGGCAGGAGCATTTCTTGGTGGCAGAATGGACGCTAAATTTGGTCCTAAAGCGGTAGTCTTCATCTCTTGTTGTCTATTGATAATAGCTTGTACCATCATTGTTTCAACAACCCCTGAAAATATCTTCTTTGTTGTGCCAGTTACTTCTGCCAGCACACCAGTTATTGTGTTCTATCTTGCTGGCTCGCTCATTGGTGCAAGTGGTGGCGCATTACAAGCCGCTTCACGCACCTTGTTAGTTGACCAAGTGGATAAGGACGAAACAACAGAAGCCTTTGGTCTTTATGCGCTAACAGGGCGTGCAACTTCGTTTATTGCGCCATTAGCTATTGGTTATGTAACCTTAATAAGCCAAGATCAGCGCATTGGTATCACGCCAGTAATTGCCCTATTATTGCTTGGTGCAATCGGTTTGATGTTTGTGAAAGAAAAGGGATCAAATTAGGGAGCTAACCAAAACAGGAGCTAAAAATGCACGTAGAGCCAAAACCTCTTTCAGCCTATCCTTTTTATATTCGATTGTTCTTTTTCAAGCAAAAAAGAACTTACGGCAAAGTGCTAGAACCCGGCTTATTATGGGCACGCTCGCCAAAGGTATTTTCAACTCTAGCGCTACTTTATGGCGCATTAAATCGTAAATCCTCACCACTTTCCCCAGCACTTCGCTCATTAATAACAGTTCGTGTTTCACAAATAAATCATTGCAAATTTTGCATTGATATAAATGCCAATACTCTATTGAAGCGTGGGGTAAGTGAAGAAAAAATTGAGGTGCTAAGCGATTGGCAAAATAGCCCGATGTTTGATGAGATAGAAATAGCGGCACTTCAATATTGTGAAGCGATGACTTATTCTAATAAGGAAGTAACAAAAGCGCATATTGATGCGCTTAAAAAGCATTTTGATGATGATGCACTGGTTGAATTAACAGGCCTTATTGCTTTTCAAAATATGTCATCTAAATTTAACTCAGCACTAGATATCCCCTCACAAGGTTTTTGCAAAATTGATTTAGATAAATTGCAGAATAAGAAAAAGGGTTGAAATTAATCGCTCATTTTTAGCGCCTTAATAAACGCTTCTTGTGGGATTTCTACCTTGCCAAATTGGCGCATTCTTTTCTTGCCAGCTTTTTGTTTGTCCAAAAGTTTTCGCTTACGAGAAACATCACCGCCATAACATTTTGCCGTTACGTCTTTACGCAATGCCGAAATAGTTTCACGAGCAATTACCTTGCCACCAATCGCTGCTTGAATTGGAATTTTGAACAGGTGATTGGGAATAAGCTCTTTTAGTTTTTCGCACATTATGCGCCCACGTGCCTCAGCAATCGAGCGATGCACCAACATTGAAAGTGCGTCCACTGGCTCGCCATTGACCAAAACATTTAAGCGCACCAAGTCGCCCTGACGATAATTATCTAAATGATAATCAAAAGAGGCGTAACCACGGGAAATAGATTTTAGCCTATCATAAAAATCAAACACCACTTCATTTAGCGGCAAATCATATTCAACCATTGCCCGAGTGCCAACATATGTTAGGTTGGTTTGAATTCCACGCCTATCTTGGCACAATTTTAATATTGCGCCCAAATGTTCATCAGGAGTAAGAATTGTTGCCTTAATCCATGGCTCACGAATTTGCTCAATTTTTGTAACTTCTGGCATATCAGAAGGATTATGCAATTTAATTTCATCGCCATTATTCATTGCCATTTCATAAACCACTGATGGGGCGGTGGCGATAAGTTCAAGATTAAATTCACGCGAAAGACGCTCTTGAATAATTTCCAAATGCAACAGACCTAAAAAGCCACAACGAAAACCAAAACCAAGTGCTGCGGATGTTTCCATTTCAAAAGAAAAACTAGCATCATTTAGGCGTAATCTGCCCATTGCAGCACGTAAATCTTCAAAATCATTGGCATCAACTGGAAATAACCCACAAAAAACCACAGGTTGCGCTGGTCGAAAGCCTGTTAGCGCCTCTTCACACGGATTTTTATCATCGGTAATAGTATCGCCAACGTTGGTGTCTGCAACCTCTTTAATTGAAGCAGTAACAAAGCCAATTTCTCCGGGCCCAAGTTCGCCCACTTGCACTAATTTTGGAGTAAAAACCCCGACACGATCAAGATCATAAGTCGCACCTGTTGCCATCATGCGAATTTTTTGACCCTTTTTTATCACCCCATCAATCACCCGAACAAGCACAACAACGCCAAGATATGTATCATACCAACTATCAACCAACATGGCTTTTAGTGGTGCGTCTCTATCGCCCTTTGGGGGAGGTAATTTGGTAACAATCGCCTCTAAAACTTTTTCAATCCCCAACCCAGTTTTAGCAGAAATTTCAACAGCCTCTGAAGCATCTAGCCCAATAACATCTTCAATTTGGGTTTTTACTCGTTCTGGCTCAGCAGCGGGCAGATCAATTTTATTAAGTACGGAGACAATCTCATGATCGACCTCTATTGCCTGATAAACATTGGCCAAAGTTTGCGCCTCAACCCCTTGCGCCGCATCAACCACCAATAGCGAGCCCTCACAAGCCGCCAAAGAGCGATTGACCTCATAGGCAAAATCAACATGCCCCGGTGTATCAATAAGATTTAAGATATAGGTCTCACCATCATCAGCCTGATATTCAAGGCGCACGGTTTGCGCTTTAATTGTGATACCACGCTCTTTTTCGATATCCATATTATCAAGCACTTGCTCGCTCATCTCACGCTCGCTCAATCCCCCCGTAAGCTGAATAAGTCTGTCAGCAAGGGTTGATTTACCGTGATCAATGTGGGCAACTATTGAAAAGTTACGAATATTTTTTATATCTATTGTCATAATGAGCGCACTTAGCAGGTTTATGTTGAGGCGCAAAGGGAATTATATAAGAATTAAGCAGCGATTTATTATGGATCAATTAAAATGAATGCACGCAAAAGAAATAATCGGATAATATTGGTCATTGTAGTAATTTTGGGAATTGTCTATTTTACCAGCAAGGAAAATCTTGTGATTTTTTTTAATAAGGATTTAACCGTAACTTCTCAGATAGAATAGAGTGGCAATGCCTGAATTACCAATCTTACCAGACGCTAAATATGTTAAAAATGGTGAATATGAAAGCGCCTATTTTACGCTTGGGGACAAGGGTGATGAGCCATTATTATTATGCCATGGCTTGGCGGCTAATGGGTTGCAATTTGTTGAAGATGCTAAATTTTTTGCCGCAAAGAATTATTATGTAATTGTGCCAGATTTGCGTGGTCTT
>JAMONZ010000104.1 GCA_027066315.1 Hyphomicrobiales bacterium | reverse complement strand
ATGCTCCAATAAAGCAAAGATGCAATTATCATTCCATAAGCAAGGGCAGTAAGAACTTGCACAACAGGGTCGTGACCAAAAATATCTGGAACATGTTTAACTTTAGTAATGGTAGTGTCACGGATTAAATTTTCCCAAAAATCTTGGTATAAAGTATATGGTAAATAACCAAGTAAAAATCCAGGAAATGCAGCAACAGCAGTCATGTAACCAAGACCAAGGCGCATATAGGTGCGAATTTCACAACCAATCATTGCAACAGAGCCAAAACCTTGAAATACTGCGCCAAGCAATAATATCCAATTTGGGTTCATGCCAAGAGGTAATTTTACCCCAAAGAACTGCCAGCCAATCATAATAGCTACCCATAACATGAATATTTCAATAAACATTGCAGTGAATGGTGACATGGAGCGAAATAAGAAACGAGATGATCCAGGCAATAGCCATTTTTTCTCAAAGAAAGTTTCGCTATTTTTCATTCCTGATGAAATTTCTGGAGTTAAAAATGCACATTCTGTTCCAAATCCAGTTTTAGCCATACCAAAGCCAGCAATAATACCAATTGCTAAGAACCAAAAAATTAGCCCCCAACCAATGGTTTTTAATGAATAACCCCAGCCAAATAAGCCATCTTCAGTGCCATAAATGAATGAGCCAATGATAGCGTTTAAAAAGAACATAGACATTATGACAATGATTGAAACACGTAGCCAATCTTTCTTAGGATTATAATTTTTACTTGCTTCACAAGCTATTCCATCTAGGCTCATTCTGCCGCCATTTTTACAGCCATATTCAGCGGTTGATTTGTTTTCTTGGCCTTTAAATACATAACCAATTTTTAAAACTGACATAAGGTAAAATGTTGCAAAACCAGCAGGCAAAATTGCCAACAGATACATTAGCGAAGCTGTGGACATAGACGAAAGCCCGCCCAAAAAGTGATGAGTGGTGCAGCCATGAGCCAAACGAGTGCCAAAGCTAAAAACAAAACCACCAATAAATGCTAATACAAGTTCACGTGTTGGATATTTCACCCAGCCACGCGATTCTTTTTCAGCCCTATTTACAAGCCAAGCGCCAACCAAAACCCCAATAATAATCCAATGAACATTAGGGTCATACGCTCGAGACCACCAATCGGTTGAAATGCCAGTAACTTTAGAGACTGTTTGCTCTGCTGCAGATGTCATTTCAACTAGACCTGTTGTTAGCCCAATTGGGCGACCAAGGGCTATATAATTCATAATTTCAGCAATTCCAACGGCAACCCCGCCAATCCAAAATGGCCACTGCTTACGTAAACTTAACATTTTTACCTCCTTAAAATGATTTTAGCAAAAACTCGCCTGTTAAAACGAGCGTTAAAAGCAATAACCGCTTGATTAACCGCAGCCACCTTCTTCAGAAATTCGAATTGTTATAATTTCAAATTTAGTCCAAGCATCCTCATTATTAACGTCAAATTTTATTGCGTTTTTATAAGCAACTTGAGCCAATGATAATTTGCGTTTTTTTGTTAATTTGTCCCCTATAGCCATACATTCTTCAAATGAGGCACAGTCCACTTTAAATTCCTTAGCCATGCTAGAAATAGGTACTGCAAATTGTGTGCCCACTAAAAGAGTAGATGCTAAAGCTATTGCACGTAATTTTGACATATTATTTCTCCTATAAATATTATATTTAACAAGGAGAAAATTGATTATTTCATCTCTCACTTGCAAGAATCATCAAAAGGTCAGAACGACCAATATGGATAAGAGACTAGGAGGAAGAATATTTAATATCTGCAACTTAGGTTACACAAGCAATAAAATTTCCTAAAATTATTTATAAGAATATTTATCTGGAGTTGCTGGGCAATAAATGTTGGTCGGTTAAAGCTAATAATTTTTCGAGATTTTCAATATGAATATGCCCATGATCAAGAGAAATAATTTCTTTTTTACGCCAAAGCTGTAATTGTCTATTTATCACAATACGCACACTGCCTATCATTTCTGCTAAAATATCATGCGGAAGATCATTGATAAGTTTGAGTTGAAGGTTGTTCGGGTCATTTTTATCAATATGGCGAACAATTAAACGCGCCAATCTTGTTTCGGTATCATGTAAAGCTAAATCCCCAACAAGCTCCGAAATTAGGCGCATTTGTTTGCCTAAATATGGTAAAAAATTTCTGTTAAATTCTGGGTGCGCTAAAATCCAAGCCTTTACCTGTTTTAATGGAGCGCTAATAATTTCCAAATCATCTAAAACTTGCATAATCCCATCACAAGGCTTTGAGCTAAGCAACTGCATAATATCAAAACTATCACCCGCCTCAAGAATATTTAAAATAACTATTCGACCAGAATTTTCATTTATTTTAATAATTTCAAGCCTACCTGAAATAATTATATGAAAATAATCAGCGATATCATCTGGCATTATAGTGCTTTTACTAGGCAAAGTCTTATACTTAAAACACTCCAACATATCTTCTAATATTGCTTGTGAAATATTATGAAATAACGGTGCTTTTTGTAGCACTTGAAGTGTTTTTTGAAAATGCTCACTACTTCGCTTCATATTAAACCTTGGCTCAAGAAAAACCCATTCTAGAGAGTTTACCTAAATGAAACAAGAGGATTCATAAACGGGTAAAAGAATACGATATACTGACAAGTTCAATCATGATGCTGAGTTGCTAGGTTAAGGGCGAGGTTATTTATTTTTTTTTATAATTTACGTAAGCATTTGCCTTAATCAAGAAAGCCTTGCTTGCTCAATAGTGTGTAATCGGTTAGGAAAAACCAATGTAAAAATTTGGGTTTTAAAAATGGCAAAAAATAAAAAACAACCAAAACCAAAAGCTAGGCTTGTGCGTGGTTTTAATGATCGCTCTAGTGCTGATATTCGTAACTCTGATGAGATGATGAATAAAATTAAAGCGATTTATGAGCTTTATGGGTTTGATCCGATTGAAACTCCGTTTTTGGAATATACTGATGCGCTTGGCAAATTCTTGCCCGATAGTGATCGTCCGAACGAGGGTGTTTTTTCATTGCAAGATGAAGATGAGCAATGGCTTAGTTTGCGCTATGATTTAACCGCTCCGCTTGCCCGCCATGTAGCACAAAATTTTAACGAAATTTCTATGCCTTATCGCACTTATCGGAGCGGTTGGGTTTTTCGAAATGAAAAACCCGGCCCCGGCCGGTTTCGCCAATTTATGCAATTTGATGCCGATATTGTTGGATCGCCCGGAGTGCAGGCAGATGCTGAAATGTGCATGATGATGGCTGATACGATGGAAGCATTGGGTATTAAACGTGGTGATTATGTCATTCGGGTGAATAACCGTAAAGTGCTTGATGGGGTGCTTGAGGCGATTGGAGTTGAGGACGATGGGCAGAAACTTTCTGTTTTGCGTGCGATTGATAAATTGGATAAATTTGGTGTTGAGGGCGTAAAGCTCTTGCTTGGTGAGGGGCGCAAAGATGAGAGCGGCGATTTTACAAAGGGTGCTGGGCTTGATGATGGTCAGTCTAACAATATCATTGAATATATTTCTGGTGTTGTGCAAAATGATATAGATGGAATAGACGAATTAGATAATTTACAAAAACTAGTTGAGGCGGCAGGTTATGATGCTAGTCGTATCAAAATTGATCCATCATGCGTGCGTGGTTTAGAATATTATACGGGCATGGTTTATGAAGCTGAACTGACCTTTGACGTGACAAATGAGAAGGGTGTAAAAGTTCAGTTCGGCTCGGTTGGTGGCGGTGGGCGTTATGATGGTTTGGTGCAGCGTTTTACTGGTCAGGCAGTTCCTGCTACTGGTTTTTCTATCGGTGTTTCTCGTCTTATGTCGGCCTTGAAAAATCTTGATATGCTTGAAAAAACTCAAATGCCTGCGCCAGTTATTGTCTGCGTTATGGATAAGGATATTGATAGTCTTGGTGAGTATCAAAAAATGGTAAGCGAACTTCGCAATGCTGGCATTCGGGCTGAGATGTATCAAGGCAACCCAAAGAATTTTGGCAAGCAATTGCAATATGCCGATAGGCGCAATTCGCCCGCAGCTATCATTGCTGGCTCTGATGAGCGTGAAAAAGGCATTGTTCAAATTAAAGATTTGATTGTTGGTAAAGAGGCTTCAAAAAATATTACTGATAATGAAACTTGGAAAGAAGAACGCCCTGGGCAATTTGAATGTAAGCGTTTTGAGCTGGTTGAAAAAATTTCAAAATTACCGTCTATTAAGGTTTGGCTAGAGCGGGAAAAGAAATGAGCAAGTTGGAGCGAAAAAAATCACTGATTAAATTAATTGAGGGCGAGGGAGCAGAAATTGTTTCACCCTCAATGCTTTTGCCTGCATCAGTGTTTTTTGACTTAGCGGGGGAAGAATTTGGCCGCCGCCTATTGCTCACAACGGGTAATAATGATGTTGAATATTGCCTTCGCCCAGACTTTACTTTGCCTATTGCAATAGATTTTTTAGAGAATAAAAATGATATACAATCTGCTGCGTTTGGATATATCGGCTCAATTTTTCGTCAACGAGCAACTGGGGCAGAGGAGTTTAACCAAGCAGGGATTGAACTCTTAGGGCAAAAGAATGCTGATACTGCTCTAAACAGGGTTTTTGACTTTGCTTTGGCTTCGCTAAAAATTTATAAAATTAAGCCAAAAATTCGAATTGGCTCGGTTGAAATTTTTGAAAGCCTTTTAGAAAATTTGGATATTTCTAAAGTCTGGCTACCACGCATAAGACATCGTTTTGGGCAGCAAAAAAATATGGCTAGATTGCTTGAAAGACTGGCTAATCCGCATGAGGTTGATAAAAATTCTGCACCTAAAAATAAAGATGAGCTTATTGCAAAAATTTCTGAGAAGATGAGAGAAACAGGCCTTAGCTTAACAGGTTCTCGCTCTCCAGAAGAGATTGTGAATAGATATTTTGAAAAGCAAGCTCTTGCAGCTTCAAAAGTGGATAAAAAAATTATAAATCTGCTTAAAGATTATCTTGCAATAAAGGGTGAAGCGAGCGTGAGTTTGGCTAAAATTGAGGTTTTGGCGGCTAAGAATAATCTTGATATTTCAAAGCCGCTTGAGCGATTAAAATCATATATCAAAACTTTAAAAGAAAAATATCAGATTGAAGAGATTATTTTTGATGCCTCATTTAGTCCTCGCCTAGATTATTATACGGGCATTGTTTTTGAAATGAGTTCAATTGAAAAAATCATCTGCTCGGGGGGTGAGTATCACCGCCTGCTTGAAAAAATTGGCGCACAAAAGCAGATGAATGCTTGTGGCTGTGCTTTGTGGATTGATAGAATGGATAAGCAAGCCCAAGCAAATAAAGGGGAGCAAAAATGAGCAAACTTATTTTAGCACTTCCATCAAAAGGGCGGCTTGAAGAACTTTCAAGAGAGGTTTTTGGCAAGGCTGGTATGCAGATTGAAAGAGCAGGCGGGGCACGCTCTTATGCAGGATCTATGCCTAGTTTGTCCAATGTTATTGTGCGGTTTTTACCCGCTAGC
>JAMONZ010000103.1 GCA_027066315.1 Hyphomicrobiales bacterium | reverse complement strand
AGGTGGTTTGCATGTTAATGGCGAGCTAAATGCACAAATAATTCAACAAAGTGTGGTTTCTTTTAAGCCAGTTGAGCAAATAATAAACGAGAATATGAGCAGAGTTTTTCTTCATGGTCAGCCAAAAACTGAGGAAATAGCTGGTTCAGAAACCTATATCAATATGGACGCAGACAATGACCTGCCTGATTATTATGAAGGCACTGAGCTAGATCTATATGATTATATAATGGAAACTTTATCACTAGCTATTATTTCATTCCCACGGCTTGAGGGAGAAAAAATGCAAATAATTGAAGATAATCCTCAATCTTCTGCGTTTGCTGTTTTGGCAAGCCTTAAAAAAGACAAAACCTAAGCTAATAAGCCTTAATAAAGATTGAGAAAAATCTGCAACAGGTGTAATAGAAATGTTCGAGTATATGAATTTGGACTTTAAAGTTTTAGCCAATCAGGTAGTAAAATATGAAAACTAATATTAGAATTTCAGTAGATGCGATGGGTGGCGATAATGGGCCAGAGATTGTTGTACATGGGGCTTTTTTAGCTTTTAAACAATGTAAAAACGTTGAATATCTATTTCATGGCAAAGAAGAAGTTCTAAAACCATTGCTGGATAAATATTCTGCTCTAAAACCCATTTCAAAAATTATTCATTGTGAAAAAATCATTTCAATGGATGAAAAACCCTCACAAGCTCTTCGCAAGGGCAGGGGGTCTTCTTCTATGTGGTCTTGTTTGCAAGCCGTCAAAGATGGTGATGCTGATGTAGCAGTTTCTGGTGGAAATACTGGTGCTTTAATGGCTATGGCAACATTTTGTCTTCGTCCAATGAAAGGTATTTCTCGCCCAGCAATAGCGGCAATTTGGCCTTCAATTAGGGCAGACATTGTGGTGCTTGATGTTGGCGCAACAGTTGGCGGCGATGCTAAGCAATTAGTAGATTTTGCAATTTTGGGTTCGGCATTGGCACGGGCATTATTTGATCAAGACGCCCCAAAAGTTGGCCTTTTGAATGTTGGGGTTGAAGAGGTTAAGGGGCTAGAGCCAGTTAAAGAGGCTTCACGTATCCTATCACAAGCAAAAGACGCAGGTTTTAGCTATTATGGCTTTGTCGAGGGCGATGACATTGGCAAGGGCACTGTTGATGTGGTCGTAACAGAAGGATTTACTGGCAATATTGCCCTCAAGACTGCCGAAGGGACAGCTCGCCAAGTGGGAACATATTTAAAAAACGCATTACAAGCAGATTTTATTTCTAAACTTGGCGCATTCATTGCACAAAGAGGTCTAAGGGCATTTAAAGCCAAGATGGATCCTAGGGCAGGAAATGGTGGAGTGTTTTTGGGGCTAAATGGGATTGTAATTAAGTCTCATGGCGGCACAGATGAAATAGGTTTTAAATCTGCTCTTTGTTTAGCCCATGAAATGGCTAAAGACGAATTATTAGAAAAAATTGGTGAAGGAATGGAAAATTTCCCAACATCACTCATTCAGTCAAGTAAAACTAAGGATAGCCCTAGTGAATAAAAAATCTGTTGTTCTTGGTGTTGGTGGATATTTACCAAAACGAATTATCACTAATAAAGAATTGTCCAAAATGGTGGATACTTCTGATGAGTGGATTGTGCAGCGGTCTGGCATTCATGAGCGTCATATTGCAGCTGAAGGTGAGCTAACTTCTGATTTAGCAGTAAGTGCTGCAAAAATAGCACTCAAAAGTGCTAGTCTTGATGCAAGCGATATTGATTTAATCATAGTTGCAACCGCCACGCCAGATTTAACCTTTCCATCAACCGCCTCCCTTGTGCAGAATAAACTAGGCATTACCCAAGGCTTTGCTTTTGATATTGCTGCCGTATGCTCTGGTTTTGTTTTTGCTCTTGCAACGGCTGATAGTTATCTAAAGTCAGGCATGGCAAAGCGGGCTCTTGTGATTGGTGCTGAAACTTTTTCTAACATTATTGATTGGAGTGATCGTGCCACATGTGTTTTATTTGGCGATGGAGCAGGTGCGCTCATTTTAGAAGCGCAAAGTGAAGAAAAAGCAGGTGATCGTGGGGTGTTATGCTCATCTCTCAGAACAGATGGTTCTCACTGGGATAAATTATATGTTGATGGCGGGGTTTCTAGCACAAAAACTGTGGGTCATTTAAAAATGCAAGGACGAGAAGTTTTTAAATATGCCGTTGGCATGATTTCAGATGTTGTTGACGATGTTTTTGAGAAAACGGGTTTAAGCTCTGATGATTTAGATTGGTTTGTACCTCATCAAGCAAATAAAAGAATTATTGATGGAGTAGGTAAAAAACTAAAATTACCACCCCAAAAAGTTGTAGTAACGGTAGATAAACACGCAAATACCTCCGCTGCCTCAGTTCCGCTTGCTTTAAGTGTTGCTTTTGAAGATGGGCGAATAAAAAAGGGTGATTTGGTAATGCTGGAGGCGATGGGTGGTGGTTTTACGTGGGGAGCATCACTAATTCGTTGGTAAAATTACCCATTAAAATATGTTATTTGACCAAAAGCATAATTCCAAGCTATTATGTAAAATAATTACAAATATAAATGCATATGATTATGTTGACTAATTATTATAACTAGATGATGATAATTTAAAAATAGTTGCAATATCAGGGAATTAGCAAATGACAAAAAAAACTGTGACTAGAGCGGACTTAGCAGAATCTGTTCATCAAGATGTTGGCCTGTCACGAACCGAATCTGCTGAATTAGTAGATAGATCACTTGCAATATTGAGTGATGCTTTAGTTAAGGGTGAAAATGTAAAACTTTCTTCATTTGGCTCTTTTTTAGTTCGCTCAAAAAACCAGCGCATTGGCCGCAACCCTAAAACTGGTGAGGAAGTGCCAATTTTACCTCGCAAAGTAGTTGTGTTCAAACCCAGCAATGTGTTGAAAGACAAAATCAACTATACTATGACAAGTGCAGGTAAATAAACAAAATATTGCCTTATAATTTATCTAAAAGACTTTTTTATTAAGGGAATTTATAAGTGGATAAATCGCCAGACGCTTTTCGTACGATTTCAGAAGCAGCCGCAGAGTTGGATTTACCTCAGCATGTTTTGCGCTTTTGGGAAACCCGATTTTCTCAAATTAAACCACTAAAACGTGGTGGTGGTAGGCGTTATTATCGCCCCGATGATTTATTATTGCTAAAAGGCATTCGTCATCTGCTCTATGATAAAGGCTTCACCATTAAAGGCGTGCAAAAAGTTTTAAAGGCGCAAGGTATTAGGCAGGTTATCGCAATCGGTCAAACAGGCGCAATTGAGCCAGTAACAGTAGCAGATCATGATTCGGCATTAGCCTCTGTTCCTTTTGGAGCAGGCGAGGCAAGCGGCTTGAGCAAAAAAGATACAAACAAACTCTCAAGCCTTCTTAAAGACCTTCTTGAGATGAAACGAAAGTTAGATCAGGCTAGGCAATAAAATTAAGTCAAGGTCGCAATAATTATAGCAAAATATTGCTTGCGCCTTTGCCATCACTTCTCTAAATCTTTCACCCAGTCGGGGCGTAGCGCAGCCTGGTAGCGCATTTGTCTGGGGGACAAAGGGTCGTCGGTTCAAATCCGGCCGCTCCGACCATTTTTTGAAGTTTATATATTATTTCATTTTGGAAAATATCAATGACACCCAAACAAATTGAAGCGCAATTGCATGTTTGGCCTGATCTTATGGGTGGTAAGGCTAGACTTATCAACTTGTCTGAAAACCATACATTTCGCATTGATATGCCAGATGGTGAAAAGCATATCATTCGTGTTCATCGCCCCCTTTATCAATCACTTGCATCAATCAAGAGTGAATTATTATGGCTTAAAGCCTTAAAAAAAGATACAGATCTGCCGCTGATTTCGCCACTTGCTGGGGTGAATGGTGAGCTTGTGCAAAAGGTGGAGCTTGGTGAGGGGCAGCACAGTTATGCGGTGCGATTTGCTTTTGAAAAAGGGCAAGAAGGCGATAGCGCAAATTTAGATGAGTTATTTGTTGATCTAGGCCATTTCGCCGCTATTTGCCACTCTCATGTAGAGCAATGGGCGCAACCAAGTGGTTTTTTTCGCCCGACTTGGGACGCTGATGCAATTTTGAATAAAGATGGTCTTTGGGGCAATTGGCGAGCTGCTCCAAATATTGATGAAGAAATATTGCGCACCTTAGAAAAGAGTGAAATAAAACTTCGCTCCTTATTAGAAGCCTATGGAAATTCAGCAGATCGCTTTGGCTTAATTCATGCTGATATGCGTTTTGCCAACATATTAGTTGATAAAGGCAAGAGCCGTTTAATAGATTTTGATGATTGTGGTTTTTCTTGGTTTGGTTATGATTTTGCTGCTAGTGTTTCTTTTTTTGAGCATGAAGATATTGTGCCAAAACTAAAACAAATATGGCTAAAGGCCTATCGTGAAATACGTGAATTTTCAAAAGCAGACGAAGACATGATTGACGCTATGGTTTTGCTTAGGAGAATGGCACTTTTAGCTTGGGTGCAAAGCCATAAAGAAACTGAACTAGCGCAAATTTATGCAAGGGATTTCGCAAAAAACACTGCTGTTTTGGCAAAGAGGTTTTTAATAAATAGCTAGCTATATTAACAAATGCTTTTCTTTTATCTGCCTTTTTGATATTTTGAAATATCCAGCAGAAACTCCCCAAATTAGTCCAGTAATTAAGAATAAATGTCGCCAGTGGTTTATATCAATAATTGCAGCTTCAATCACCAATGGAATGAAAGTTGCTATTAAAGGTATCATTAATACTCTATTTTTTGATTTTTTATATAATACACCAATACCTCGTTTTAGAGTTAAAACAAACATGAAGAAAAATGCTAAACCGCCGCCCCAACCATAAACTAACATGTTGTTTACATAGGTATTGTGCGGCTCTTCTTTAATTCTCATACTAGCAAATTCGCCAGGGCCAATGCCCAAAGGGTTCTCTATTGCTAATTCAAAGGCATAGGCTTGGCGACCAAATCGACCAGTTGAGCCGCCATCATAGGATTGCACAAGGCTAAACCTCTCCACAAAGAGTTTGTTCACCTCAGGAATGCTTAATAGTCCAAGCAAAGCAACAATGCCTACTGCACCTCCCACTAGTGCTAAAATAATCATATGCACTTTTTCTTTGGCATTAGCTATAAGGGTAAAACTTAAGCCAAAGAGCAATATTGCCGCAAATAATAATGAACCCCATGCAGCACGTGAAAAACTTGCAAAAACTCCAATAGCTAAAATTCCAAAGAATATTGCAGGAAAGAATGCTTTATTTAATTTTACAAAAAATAATTTTTGTAACATGAACATAGCTGGCAAAATTAAAAATGGCCCATAGACATTTGGATCTTTAAAAAATGCCTTTGCTCGATCATAACGAAGGAATATTTCCTCGCCAGGGATTAGCTTTAAATAAGCTAAAGTTCCAATAATTGCTGTAATTAAGGCAATAGCTAAATACGCCCCCATGACAACTTTCATTCTATTAAATGGTGCATCTGCAATGTAATTTGCAAGAAAAAATGCAGTAAGAAATAAGAACGAAGTTATGCTGATATAGATAAGTGACTCAGATAATGAAAAAAATGTTGCCTGAAATGCCGAGATAATTGCAAATGGAATGAATAGTATAATTATAGCTAAAAGAGATAGCGTTTCTTTATAAACACCAACTCTGGCAACCATTGCAATTGGTAGAACAAGCGCAAATAATAATTCGTATGGAGAGGGTTCAATTAAAACAAATCCGCCAGAAAATATCCAAAGACCAACAACAAAGTGTAATAGAGGTAAAAAAACTACATAGTTTTTGTCAGAATAATCCCTTGGTGGCGCATAATGTTTTGCATTAAATGTTGCTTGATCGCTCAAAATGCGTTCTCATTTTTGCTAATTAATGAAATAGGGGTCATTATTAGGATATAAATGTCTAAAAGTGGTGACCAGTTTTCAATATAATAAAGGTCATGATCGAGCCGTTTTAGTATTTTTTCAACTGTATCAGTTTCACCACGCCAGCCATTTATTTGCGCCCAGCCAGTTATTCCAGGTTTTACTCTATGACGAGCAAAATACCCCTTCACAACATCATCATATAGTTTGTCTTCAGCCTTTGCAGACATGGCATGTGGACGAGGACCAACCATTGATAATTCATTTTTAAGTACATTGAATAATTGCGGTAATTCATCAATTGAGGTTTTGCGAATAAAACGGCCAACTCTTGTTATTCGAGGGTCATCTCTTGTAGCTAATTTTGAAGCGTCTTTATCGGACATTTCGGTATACATTGAGCGAAACTTATATACTTCAACAAAGTTATTATTAAATCCATAGCGTTTTTGTTTGAAAATAATTGGCCCTTTACTGTCTAATTTTACAGCAATTGCAGCAATAATCATAACTGGGGATAGTAAAATCAGTGCAATAAGGGCAGTGATCTTATCAAATACCCATTTAAACACTAAACTCCAATCAGAAATTGGTCTATCTGCCATATCAAAAACAGCCACGTCACCAATATAAGAATAAGCACTAGCTTTAAATTTCAGTTTGCTCATATGCGCACTAAGGCGAATATCAACGGGCAAAACCCATAATTGTTTGAACATATGTAAAACACGATCTTCTGCCGAAAGTGGCAAAGACACAATGATTAAGTCAATTCTTGTGCGGCGAGCAAATTTTACTAAAGCACTTACTTTGCCTAGTTTTGGCACACCACCAACCTCATCAGGCGAGCGTTTATCAATGCGATCATCAAAAATACCAAGCAACTCGATGTCATTTGCACTAGAATTATTTATTGAAGAAATAAGGCTTTCAGCAGCTGACCCCCCACCAACAATAACAGTTCTGCGTATTAATTTTCCCTGTTTAGTCCAATGCCTGATAATTGCTTGGATCAATAAACGGTATAAAATTAAAAATAATGCTCCAACGCTAAACCAACTAAGCATCCAAACTCTAGAAACATATTCATTTGCTTTGAAAAAGAATATTAAAACTAAAAAAACAATGAATACGGCACTCCATGCGGCCATAACTTTTGCAGTTTGTTTGAAAAAACTACGATAAGCACCAATTCTGTGTGTTTGAGCGATATTAAAAATTATATTTGCAAAAACTGATACAGAAATTATAGCAATAGTATAAAATCGTGGATCTGAATCAACTACGTAAAACAGAAAAATTACCGTTCCAATAAGAGCTAATATAATAATTTCAATTATTTGAATAATGCCAACTATTACAGCAGATGATAAAGTTTCTTTGATAGGGCGATCTATTATCTGCTCGGCAAGGTCGCAAAGACGCTCATTTTCATCACTTGGCCGGCTTTTGTTTTTGATGCTATCGGCAGCAATTTTTTTTTGATCAACTTTGAGCATATTCACTCGGCCTTAAAATTTATATATGTTAAACTAGTATAAAAAGATAAAAATGCAGTGAAAAAACAGTAAAAATATTGGGAATTTTATAATTTTTGTAAGCAGGCTTGATATAAATTCTCAATTTGATCGACCATGTTCGTAACTAAAAAATTCTCATGCGTATATTCAAAACGTGTTTTTGCTAATTGTTGTGCTGCTTTTTCATTATCTAAAAACTCACTCATTGCTTGTACTAAAACTTCTTTATTTGCAGGCTCGATTAGATTATCTGCACTTGGTCCAAATATTTCAGCAATACCACCAACATTAGTTGTGATAATAGGTACACAAGCCGCCGTTGCTTCTAATAAAACATAAGGCAATGATTCTTTTAGAGATGGAATAACTAAACACCGCCCCATTGCCAAAATTTCACGAGCAGGACGCACTCCTACTAAGGTTACATTTTTTTCTAAGTCTGAAAATTTTATTTTTTCTTCAATTGTTTGTTTTAAAGGTCCAGACCCAGCAATGACTAAGCTAATAGATTTGTTTTTTGTGTTTTTTAACTCAGCTAAAGCGTCAATTAAAAACTCAATACCTTTTACGTCTCTTAATTCTCCAATAAATGCAAAGTCATAAGTTTTTTTAGGTTTTTTTAGTGGTAAAAATTCCTCTTCAGCTAAACCATTATGAATGACTGGGTTGGGGAATTTTGGTGTGCCAATTTGTTCTAAATATTCTCTTTTTACAAATGCACTTTCAAATGGCATCGCATTTGTTCGCACCATTAAAATTTTTTCTATAAATCTAAATATTTTACCAGCTAAAGATTTTTTATTATAATTTAACACGCCCCCATGCGGAGTATAAAGTGCAACAGTGTTTTTTGGTTTGGCAAGTCGAGCAAAAAAACCTCCTTTTGCTCCTTGTCCATGCAAAACATCAATTTCAAGTTTGCGAGCCAATTTATTCAAAGCAAAAGGATTAGAAAAATCACTAAAACCAAGCAACCTACTCATTGGAAGAGTATGAATACCAAGTTTAAAATGTTGCTTCATGTCTTTGTGCCACTCCTCTGTTTGAATATATGAGTGCGCTCCATCAATCACCATGCCCACTTTATGGCCACGACCTTCAAGCTCTTTAGCAAGGTCAAGAACATGGCGAAACAAACCACCTATTGGTGCACGAAGAACATATAAAATATTTAGCTTAGGGTTAGGCAAATTAATATTCCTAGAGCCAGCGATCAAAAATAACTATTGTATCCCCTGGATAAATTGGGAAATCTAATTCTACTCGACCCTTTATCATTTGATCGCCTTGCAATCTATAAACAATTGCAAAAGAGCGATCTGCAGTATCAGTATAACCACCTGCAGTACTAATTGCTGCACGCACACTCATTCCATAAACATAAGGGAATTGGCCAGAGTTAGTAACCTCGCCTTGAATAAAAAACGGTCTATATTGCGCAACTTCTACAGATACATCAGGGTTGCGCATATATTGAGAGGCTAAGGCAACAGTAATTTTAGATGCGACCTGTTGAGAAGTAAGTCCTCTTGCTTGCACATTCCCAATTAACGGAAAGGCAATTGATCCGCTATCATCAATGCCATAATTTATGCTTAAATCTTTGTCGCCATAAACGGTTACTCTAATTATGTCACCTGTATCTAAAGTGTATGGCCCTTTTGTTTCAACCAGATATGTGTTGCTAGAAGGGTTGAGTGCACAAGCTGAGATTGTTGCAAAAAGAAAAAGAGTAATTAGAAGGCGAAAAATGAACATGAAAAATACCAATATTAATTTACTTCAGTCAAAAATTGCAGGTTATAGTTAAGAATATCCTTATTTTTATTATTATTTTTTTATTAAAATCTGAATTTTCTTAACGGCTTGCTTACTATAATGGGTCAAAAAGGCATTAGTAAAAGTAAGTTTATGGGTAAAAAAATGACATTTGAGCAGACAGACGACTTAAGAATGGATATGGGGGCTTTGTTTTTTGCAATTGCAAAACGCTTGCCTAGAATACTAATTGTTACGGCCATATTACTGGTTGCAACATATTTTATTCTGCAAATTGTTCCTAAAAAATATGTTTCCTCAGCATCAATTTTAGTTGAATCTCGTGAAAGCGTTTTTACAAGAGCTACAAATGATAACTCAAGCTCTTCAGCCTCTATAGTTGACCCAACGGTAATTGCATCACACGCTGCACTAATTAAGTCCAGAGATACAATTGCCAGAGTTGTAGAAAATGAGGGATTGCGAGATATTGCAGAGCTTAATGGTTCAAAAAAATCTTTTTTCCAAGATGTCTTTAGTCTTTTTAGCAAGCCAATTTCTACTCAATCACAAAATGAGAGAGTTATTCTTGCTGTTGCGAAAAGAACAAAAGTTATTCAACTTCCTGCTTCAAGAGTGATAACAATATTCTTTAGATCAACTGATCCTCATCTTTCGGCTCGTGTTGCGAATGCTTTAGCAAATACACACGTAACTAGGCGCACAGAGCTTTCTGTTTCTGATACTTCAAATGCATCACAATGGCTTTTAGTTGAGATTGAAAAAATGCGTGGTCTTGTTGCAACAGCAGAAAAGGCAGTTGCCAACTATAGAGTAGACAATGATTTATTCGTAGGTACAAATAACACATCTATTCTTGATTTACAGCTTTCAAATATTTCAACTCAAATCACGACAGCCCAAGAGCGTAAAAATCAGGCTGAATCAAGAGTTGCACTTATTCGTGGTTTATTAAAATCAGGTCGCCCAGTTGATGGAGTGCCAGATGTAAGAAATTCAATTGTAGTGCAGCGTCTTGCTCAGGATAAAGCAAAATTGCAAGGAGATCTAGCTTTGCTTTCAGCTACTCGTTTGCCTAATCACCCCGAAGTAATGGCACTTAGTGCCCAGATTGCTGAAATTGATAAGCAAATAATTCGTGAGGGTCGTCAAGTTGCTAACGCTCTTGAAGCAGAGGCTAAGATTGAATCTGATTTGGTGCAATCACTACGTGATGATTTAACTCGCTTGAAAATTGATGTGTCGGGCGCAACAAAAAGCAATGTAGACCTTATCGGTTTAGAGCGTGAGGCCAAGGCTCAACGTGATTTACTGTCTATATATTTGATGCGTTATAGAGATGCGGCGGCACGTGCTGGAAATAGCGGAGTATTGCCTGACGTTCGTGTTATTACATCTGCTGCCCCCTCTATTGTACCTGCTTCTCCTAAAAAAGGCTTCATTCTTTTGGCAGTTGGAATTATTGCCCTAACTTTTCAATTTGGTGGTGTTTTATTTTCGGAACTTTTGTCAGGAAGGGCCATAAGAGATGTTCACAATAATAGAGAAAATGGACAAGAAGGTACTTATGCTAGCGATGAGAATATAAATAAGGAAGAAGAATTCCAGTCTATGAGCATGGCTCAAAATTCAAATAACTTGGGATTAAAAGAGGTTGAGCAGCCATTAAATACAGCAACCTATATGGATGTTACTTTATTTTCAAAACAAATAGCACGCTCAAATCCTTTGATGTTTGTTACAAATTTGAATTCAAATAAAGATGGATCAACTCAAGCTATTTCTTCAGAGTTAATTTCGGCAGGTAATTCTGTAATTGAGGTTGATGCTGGCTCAAGGCGAGTATCTTCAAATCTTGGAATTAGTGATCTTTCTTTTGATAATGTGGAGTTTGGTGATGTTGTTCAACGTCGAGCTCAGTCAAATTTTGCCTTTGTTCCTTGGGGTCAAAAAAATACGCTAAATCTAAATTCACCCAAAGCAAATACTCTAATTACTGCGCTTGGCGAGATATTCGAAACTGTAATTGTTGATGTTGGGCGGGCTGGTATGGCTTCTTCACTTAGTGCCTTTACAGGCTTAAATGGCTTAGTTTTGTTAGTTGTTGATGATGGTGTTGAGCAAAGAGAAATAGATAGTGTAAGTCGTGATATTTCAGATTTAGGATTCTCAAATATTAGAATTTTAAGTTCAAGTTCTCATCAGTCAAAAGTTGCATAAATGTCTGCTCTTAAATATGGCATTATAAAAACCGCTTTTGAGTTGCTCTCAATATCAGGGTTAGCAAGGATTATTCGCAAATTTTCATCTTGTAGGGGGATAATATTTACGCTTCATCGTGTTCTACCCGATGAGGTTGCAGCTTTTCAGCCGAATGCCATTTTGCAAATTACACCATCTTTTTTAGAGGAGGTGATAAAAAAAATCCGTAAATCTGGTTTCGATATTATCACTCTTGATGAAGCAATAGAGCGACTTAAATCAGATAAAAAACAAAATCCTTTCATTGTCCTTACCTTTGATGATGCATATAAAGATAATCTTACTTACGCTCTTCCAATCTTAAAAAAACATAATTGCCCATTTACGCTTTATGTGCCAACTGGCTTTGTTGATGGTAAGGGGGAGTTATGGTGGCAGGTGCTTGAAGATATTATTGCAAATAATAAAACAATTAATTTTGATGGTAACGAATATCTCACCAACAGCAGGCTTAACAAACAAAAAACATTTGAAACCATTTATTGGGACATGCGCTCAATGGACGAAGTGATGCGAGTGGAAAAGACTAAAATTTTTGCAGCTCAATATAAAATTGATATGTTTGAACATTGTCAAAGTCTGGTGATGGATTGGCAAGAATTAGAAATATTTGCAAAAGAGCCGCTCTGCACAATAGCCGCTCATACAGTAAATCATTATGAATTAGCTAAACTGTCGCCCAATGAATTAGAATGGGAAATGAAAAAGTCAGCTGATGTTTTGGAAGAAAAATTCAAAATAAGACCAAAACATTTTTCTTACCCAATTGGCGCAATTCGCTCTGCTAGCACAAGAGAATATGAAAAAGCTAAAGTTTTGGGTTTTTCTTCAGGAGTAACAACCTTGCCTGGCGGCCTTTATTCAAAGCATGCAAAATCATTGCATAATCTGCCAAGAGTGTCATTAAATGGATATTTTCAAAAAAATCGCTATTTAGAGGTTTTTTTAACAGGCTCAATTTTTGGGCGATAAAATGATAAAAATTTAGATAAATTAATATCTAATTTACCAAAAACTACGGAAATCGCCAAGAAATGACGTTTTAATAGCGTGATTCATATTTTCTCAACCTCAATATTGTTGCTTGATACCTATCCTAGTGAAAATACTATGCATCATAGTCTTTTTATAAGGCAGCTAGGAAAGGTGAAACGAAAACAGATACTGGTTTCGCAAAAAAATAAGGTTGATAACAGTTATATTAAACTGCAGTTCTTCAGGGGAAGTTTCGATGAATTCGAATGTATATAAAGAAATATCCAGATTAATTCCACTTTTTCTAGTGGTGTTAGCAATAGCGATTGGCGCACGTTTTGTATCCAATAACGCAATAGATAAAACATCGCAAAGAAACGCAGAAAGAGTTGCGTCTCAATGGGCTTCACAAATTGTTGAGCATGTTCCAGCTATTAAAGAGGTATTAGCAGGAGATAGAATTGTAACTGGGAATACAATGATTAAGTTGGCTCATGTTCAGCCAAAAGAAATTAAATCTTATCGCCTTTTTGATGCTAATAGAATTCTTAGGCTAGAGAGATCTGGCTCTGGAGTGGAATTTAGTGAAACACTTTCTATTGGCAATAAAACTGAACAATCAATGAGAGATGTCGATGAGGGTCGCCATATTTTGTTTAAGAAGACTTTTGCAAGTCAGGATATGGGCGTAAAGTTTGGCTCACAAGTCATAGTGCCAATCAAAAAGAATGGTGAGCAAATTGGCTATATCGCAATTTTGTCACTTGAATCAGCCTCTTATGAGAAGTTTCGCAATCAGTTTTCAAATGTAACGCTTCAATTTGCCGTTTTAATGCTCGCCGCATTTTTACTTCCAGCAATTTTGTACTTCCTAAGAACAGTTCAATTAGATTCTGCTTCAAAAAGGCTTCGCTTTGCAGCAGAGCATGATGAGCTGACAGGAGCTTTAAATAGGAATTCATTTACAGCAATAATTGAAAAAGAAATTATACTAGCAAAAGAGCGAGGTTATTCCCTTGGTGTTCATTTTTTAGATCTAGATAGATTTAAAGAGGTTAATGACACTCGAGGTCATAGCGTGGGTGATGAATTATTAAAAAAAGTATCCCAGCGAATTAATAAATCCTTGGATTCTCGTGTTCATCTTGCTCGCCTCGGTGGGGATGAATTTGCTATCATTCAACCATTTTTTATTGGCTCTTCAAATAATGTAGGTGAGTTGGCGCAAAAAATAGTTGATATTATGGCACTTCCTTTTGAAGTTGATGGCGGTGAAATATATATTGGGGCATCATTGGGTTATTCTTTATTCCCAAGAGATGGAAAAACAGTTGCGGAGCTTTTGCATAAATCTGATATAGCGTTATATAAAGCTAAACTTGAAGGGCGAAATCGAGCTTTAGAGTATAAACCTTCAATGGATGATGAGCAGATGTCACGCCATGAAATTGGTAAACGCATGCGTAATGCGTTAGCTCAAGATGAATTTCATATTAATTTTCAGCCATATTATGACCTTAAAACCCAACAGCTACGAGGATTTGAAGCATTATTGCGCCTTAATGATGTTAACGGCAAGCCTATTGGCCCTGATGTATTCATTCCAATAGCAGAGGAAGTTGGTCTAATTGGTGATATTGGTGCTTGGGTGTTAAAAGAATCATGCAGAATAGCCAAAGATTGGCCGCAAGATTTAATGGTTTCAGTAAATTTATCTCCAGCGCAATTCCAAACTCATGATATGCCAGCATTTGTAAATCAGGTGCTAAAAGAAACTAAACTTGAGGCGAGCAGACTTGAGCTTGAAGTAACAGAGGGTCTTCTTATTGATGACACTGAAAAAGTTTTAAGTGAGTTATTGGCAATTAAAGATTTGGGGGTTTCTATTGCGCTTGATGATTTTGGAACAGGTTATTCTTCGCTTAGTTATTTGTGGCAATTCCCATTTGATAAACTAAAAGTTGATAAGTCATTCATTGATGATGTTTGTAAAAAAGGCTCTAAGTCACGTGATATTCTTTCTACAATTGTAGCTTTAGGAAAAGTGCTAGACTTGAAAATTACTGCTGAAGGGGTGGAAACGCAAGAGCAAGCAGATGTTTTGACGAGTTTTAATTGTGATCTTGTGCAAGGCTATCACTTTGGGAAGCCAATGAGTAGCGTTGATGTAGCGGCAATTATAATCAAGTCGTTTAAAACTAAGTCAAAAGAAACTGATAAAATTCTACTTAGATTGAAGAATTCTGCTTAGAGATATTCCTAAGCACTAGTTGTTATCTTTAATTCTTGGGTTATTTACATTAGGCTTTGCCATCCACTTAATAACAATCCCTGCTGGAATTGCCCAAGCAAAGCCCACTATTGCGAAATAGAGCAACAAAACCCATGTTGGTGTGCCAGTTAATAATTTATCATAAATAACACTGGCAATCGCTGGGTATATTATGAGAAGGGCAAGAATAATAAATATACCAGCAAATTTTCTACTTCTTTGACGCAATTGATAAAAACTCCTGAAATTAATTATTAGATCAGTTTATTAGTCACACCTAACTAAAGGCAAGCATTTTCCTTATTCTTAATTGCGGTATTATGTTACCATGTTGTTAACTTGTTGAATAATAAGAATAAAAACTTTGCACTTGACCTTTTTAGTTTTTGCGCTATATCAACGCTACAACGCAATTCAATAGATGAATCGCATCAAATAAGGTATTAGAAAAATGAAGACTTTCTCGGCAACTCCGAGCGACATCGACAAGAAATGGATCTTGATTGATGCCAAAGGTCTGGTAGTTGGTCGTCTTGCTTCAATCATTGCAAGCCGCCTACGTGGAAAACATCTGCCAACCTTTACTCCGCACATGGATACTGGTGATAATATTGTAGTGATTAACGCTGAAAAGATTAAGCACACAGGCAAAAAACTCGACCAAAGCCTATTCTATTGGCATACTGGTTATCCGGGTGGTATTAAAAATCGCTCACCTCGCCAGATACTTGAAGGTAAATTCCCTGAGCGTGTATTGCTCAATGCTGTTCGTCGTATGATGCCAAAAGGCCCACTAAGTCGTGCGCAGCTTAAAAACCTAAAAGTTTTTGCAGGTGAAGAACATACGCATGCTGCTCAACAGCCAACAATACTTGATGTTGGTGCAATGAACTCTAAAAATGTGCGGGTGAAATAATCATGTCAGAAACAATTAATTCTCTTGAAGAACTAGGAAATGTTGAAACTGTAGTTAGTGATGCTCCAGTTTATACTCAAAAACTTGACGCAAATGGCCGTGCTTATGCTACTGGTAAGCGTAAAGATGCTGTTGCTCGTGTATGGATCAAGCCAGGCTCAGGCAAAGTAACCATCAACGGTCGTGAATATGCTAAGTATTTTGCTCGCCCTGTGTTGCAAATGGTTCTTCGTCAGCCAATTGAAGCGGCAGAACGCAAGGATCAGTATGATATTGTAGCAACTGTTTCTGGCGGTGGCCTGTCTGGTCAAGCTGGTGCTGTTCGTCATGGTATTTCAAAAGCTCTAACATATTTTGAGCCAGAGCTTCGAGCTGTGCTTAAAAAGGGTGGCTTTCTTACTCGTGATAGTCGTGTTGTTGAACGTAAAAA
The DNA here is from genome assembly GCA_027066315.1 of Hyphomicrobiales bacterium. GTDB lineage: Bacteria > Pseudomonadota > Alphaproteobacteria > Rhizobiales > Devosiaceae > S141-66. The sequence continues at coordinate 6,673 of JAMONZ010000103.1, read as the reverse complement.
ATACGGAAAAGCAAAAGCTCGTAAATCTTTCCAATTCTCAAAACGCTAATATTTGCTTTTTTGGTTTTCATAAATTATCTAAAGGGTCGAGCTTTCTCGACCCTTTTTTATTACACTGAATTACTGTTTTGTCATTCTGAGAGAAGTGAACTACTGTTTGTCATTCTGAACGAAGTGAAGAATCTTAAACCTTTAATATCTTACACTGCGCTCAAGATACCATGAACAAAATAACACGTGAGGGAGGAGGAAACAAAAGAGAGGATAATACTTCTCAAAATCTCTCATATTTTTTTCTTTCATCATAATAATAGTATATAAGGAATATATATTTAGTTGGTTTTATTGAGTGAAAAAAATATGAAAACTATTTTGATTGTTACTGATGCTTGGTATCCGCAAATAAATGGCGTCGTGCGAACCCTTGAAAAACTAGCACAAATTATGCGAGAGCAGGGCTATAGGGTTGAATTTTTAGAACCATCAAGTTTTCTTACAATCCCAATGCCAACCTATAAAGAAATTAGACTTTCCCTCACAATTCCAAGTGCAATTAGAAACAAAATAAATTCAATTGCCCCTGACGCTATTCATATTGCAACAGAAGGGCCGCTTGGTGCAATGGCACGTCATTATTGTAAAAAAAGAAATATAGCGTTTTCTACCTCATTTCATACACAATATCCTGAATATTTGCGAGCTCGTGCGCCAGTTCCTTTGCGCTGGACTTACGCCTATTTTCGCCGTTTTCATTCTGCTGCAAAATATTGCCTAGTATCCTCAAAAACTGTTGCCAATAGACTTAAAGATAGAGGGTTTGAAAATATAGTGGATTGGTCGCTTGGAGTGGATTTGGATATTTTTAATCCATCACACCGAGTTGATAATTTTTTTGAAGATAGAGTAAAGAATAATATAGCTAGGCCTGTTTATCTTTATGTTGGTCGGGTTGCGGTTGAGAAAAATATTGAAGCATTTTTATCCCTTAACTTAGATGGCACAAAAATTGTAGTTGGCTCTGGTCCTGCTCTTGAAGAATTGCAAAAAAAATATAAAGATGTAATTTTTGTAGGGTCAAAAAAGGGTGAGGAATTATCACAATATTATGCAAGTGCGGATTGTTTTGTTTTCCCCTCACGTACCGATACATTTGGCCTAGTTTTACTCGAAGCAATGGCAAGTGGCACACCAGTTGCAGCCTATCCAGTGCAAGGGCCACTTGATGTTGTTGCAGATTCTGGAGCAGGAATTTTGGACGAAAACCTGCAAAAAGCAGCAATAAAAGCGGTTAATATTGAGCGAAAAATATGCCGTAAATATGCCTCAAAATTCACTTGGCAGGCAAGCGCAGATATTTTTCTTGCAAACTTACCATTTAAAAAAGATGATTCAACCCTTTAATCATCATGGCCTAGCTATTGTTTCTTATAGTTTTTTATCGCTTGGTTTATTATCTCAATAGCCATTTCCACCCCTCTTTCTTGCTTAAGTCGTGCAGATAAATTCTTGGCATTTTTTCTATAATCTTCATTGTTATATAGTTGTTCAAGCAGGTTTGCCAAAGTGTTAGCAGTTATTTTGCGCAAAGCTATGGGTTCAGGGCCGCAGCCCAAATCATGCACGCACTGCCCCCAAAAGGGTTGGTCAACCGCTTGTGGCAAAATAAGCGTTGGGCAACCAGCATATAGGCCAGCAGCCGTCGTGCCAGCCCCTCCGTGATGCACAACTGCTGCCATAAAATTAAATAATTTATCATGAGGGGCATTATCAATTGCAAATATATTTGGCGGTAAATCTTTTTTTTCTAATCCACCCCAGCCAGTAGATATTACGATTCTGCCGCCCCATTTTTTTGCAGCTTTCTTTAGGATATTTGTATTTTGTTTTGCGCCAAATGGCATTGAGCCAAAACCAATGTAAATCGGTTTTTCTCCAGCATTTAAAAAATCCAAAAACTCTTTTGAGGGTTTCCAATTATCAATATCAGGCACTCGCCAAAACCCCGTCACAAAACTTTTGTTTGGCCAATCTTTTGGCTTGGGCGAAATAAGCTCTGAATAGGCATATAATGTAGTTAGATCATTTCCGTGTGCATCTTTAGCAAACCCGCCATTATGAATTGGATTAAGGCCAAGTTTGTTGCGTATTTTAAAACGAGGAAGGTCAAAATATGCCTGCTGAATACTAGCCGCAGCATAAGATAAACGATTAAATAATGTGCCAAAATCAGGGCCTGAATATAAGTATAGCGGAAATTCTTTGGTGGAATGAATAGGCTGTAAACCGCTCATGATAACAGGAATATCAAGAGCTTCAGCCATATCTATACCAAAACATGTGTTGATATTAACAATTATCGCATCAGAATTTTGTACCATTTCCCATGTATTAAGCGCACCAGCATCAATGATTTTCAGCCCTTGGGCAAGTAAATTTGGCATGTTGATAATGTGATTTTTGCTAAATGTCTCATCAAACGAGGTTTGCGTAACAAACGAGCGAATTGATTGACCAAGGTCATGAAACTCAATATTATGTTTTTTTATTAAATCTTCAAAATCAATAGGCGCACCAAGCACAACATCATGTCCGTGATTTTTTAGAGCCTTGGCTAGTGAAATATAGGGCAGCACGTCACCCATTGTCCCTATTGTAGCTATTGCAATACGTTTTGACATCATATTCCTAACGCTATAGTTTCATTTTGCTTTTTTCAACTATTTACAAAGGTTAGTAGCGCAATTAAAACCAATAATAACACAATGACTTATTTATAATAAGCAAGTCAATAATAGGGCGATAAAATGAAAAAGGTAAAAGCTGCTGTTTTGGGAGCTTCGGGCTATACGGGAGCAGATTTATTGCGCCTTGGTTTGGCACATCCAAATCTTGAATTTGTTGCTTTAACGGCAAACACTCATGCTGGCAAAGCCATGGGTGAGGTATTTCCACATTTAGCATATGCTAACTTGCCTGATTTAATTAGCAATGATGAAGTTAACTGGAGCGAAATTGATGTAGTTTTTTGTGGTTTGCCTCATGGTGCAAGTCAAAAAATCATTAAAGAAATTATCGCTAAATCACCAAAAACTCGTATCATCGATATGTCTGCAGATTATCGTCTAAGAGATGTAAATCTCTATGAAAAGACCTACGGCGCAAAACATATTGCACCAGATTTGCAAAAAAAGGCCGCTTATGGTCTTAGCGAATTTAACAAAGATGCAATTAAAACTGCCCAAATTATTGCCTGCCCAGGTTGTTATCCAACCGCAAGTTTACTCGCACTTTTGCCATTGCTCAAGTCTGGTGTAATTTCTAATAATGACATAATTATAGACGCAAAGTCAGGCGTGACAGGAGCGGGTAGGGGTTTGAAGCAAAATACTCTTATGGCCGAGGCGGGTGAAAGCCTTTCGGCTTATGCTATTGCTTCTCATCGTCATGCACCAGAAATTGACCAAGAGCTTTCAAAAGTTACTGGCGAAAATATAATAGTAAATTTCACTCCGCATCTTATCCCCATGTCACGTGGCGAGCTGATAACTGCGCATGTAAAATTGGCAAAAGACTCTAATATCAATGATTTAAGAGCATCATTAGAATCAAGTTATAAAGACGAGCCGTTTATTAAAATTCTAAGTGAGGGTAAAATCCCTGCTACTGGGTATGTTCGTGGGTCAAATTTTTGCCATATAAACGTTTTTGAAGATAGAATAAAAGGACGTGCTATTGTCATTGCTGCTATTGATAATTTAGTCAAAGGAAGTGCAGGGCAGGCGTTGCAAAATTTCAACATTGCCTTTGGGCTAGAAGAAACTACAGCCCTTAAGCAAATGCCACTATTTCCATAAAAGACAAAAAATAAAGATAAGATTATGAGCGATATAGAGTTTCATCGAATAAAAAGATTACCCCCCTATGTATTTGAGCATATCAACCCAATAAAGGCAAAAGCACGTGCTAATGGGGTTGATATTATTGACCTTGGAATGGGCAACCCTGATTTGCCAACTCCAAAGCATATCGTGGAAAAACTCCAAGAAACTGTGCTTGATCCTCGCACCCATCGTTATTCAGCTTCAAAGGGAATAGCGGGTTTGCGCAAAGCCCAAGCGGCATATTATCAGCGTCGTTTTGGTGTTAAGCTAAATCCCGATACGCAAGTTGTGGCAACTTTAGGCTCAAAAGAGGGTTTTGCTAATATGGCGCAGGCAATAACTGCTCCAGGAGATGTTGTGCTTGTGCCTAACCCAACTTATCCAATCCACTCATTTGGTTTCATTATGTCAGGTGGGGCAGTGCGCTCTATGCCAGCAGAGCCGAATGATAATTTTTTAGCGGTGCTAGATAGGGCAGTGCGTCATTCAATCCCAAAACCAATTGCACTAATTTTAAACTACCCCGCAAACCCAACCGCTTATGTTGCTGATATTGAATGGTATAAAGAGGTAGTTAAATATTGCAAAAAGCACGAGATTTTCATTCTCTCAGATTTAGCTTATGCTGAAATATATTTCGATGGCAAGCCTCCGTGTTCGGTACTTGAAGTAGAGGGTGCAATAGACATAGCGGTCGAATTTACCTCCATGTCTAAAACATATTCAATGCCGGGGTGGCGAGTAGGTTTTGCGGTTGGAAATGAACGGCTTATCTCAGCACTTTCAAGAGTAAAGTCATATCTTGATTATGGTGCGTTTACCCCAGTGCAAGTGGCAGCAACGGCGGCATTAAACGGCTCAGATGATTGCATAAAAGAAATGCGCCAAATATATCATACCAGACGTGATGTTTTGGTAGAAAGTTTTAGCCGTGCAGGTTGGGAAATTCCCTCACCACAAGCAACCATGTTCGCATGGTCACCAATCCCAAAACAATTCGCCCACTTAGGCTCACTAGAATTTGCAAAATTACTAATAGAAAAAACAGGAGTAGCAGTAGCCCCCGGAGTAGGTTTTGGAGAATATGGCGACAATCATATACGTATAGCACTAGTAGAAAACGAACAACGCATTCGCCAAGCAGCACGCAGCATTAAGAAGTTTTTAGGCGGTGCAGAAGGGCAGAATGTCTGATCGAGGTGATTTCCATTTCTCCATTGTCACTCTGAACGTAGTGAAGAGTCTTAGGGTGATTTTTAAGATGTTTCGATAATAGTCGAACCCTCCGCCCTAACCCTGAGCTTGTCGAAGGGTGAAGAAACGGAACTTTTTATATTTGAAGCCACCCTTCCACGTCATACCGTGCTTGCCACGGTATCCAGCAGCTTGCTGTCTAGCGAGTGTGATAACCCCTTGAGACATTATCATTTATTGCCAAGTATTTCTTCCAATCTTTCGGGAGATATTTTATTCTTTTGCGCTTTGTCTTTTCTCTTTTTTACTCGTGCATAGTTTTCTTTGAGTATGTTATCATTTTGTCTTAGCTCGTTTTTCATTCCTGAAATTGAGTTGAGAATAATTTTTTCAAGGTCATCAAGCATTTGTATTGCCCGGGCTGCGCTTTGACCTGAAGTGTATGGCCCAGGTGGTGGTAAGGTGCTTTCTTCAGCAGGTTTTATATATTTGAACTTTTCACCAATGGCCGCATTACCATTGGAAATTTCTGAAATTCGTCCATGGTTTATTCCAAACCATGCTGCAACATTATGTTGCTCATCACCTCGCTCAACCATACCCTTTATGACTGAAGCATCTTTTTCGGTTAGATCATTATTTGACATAATTACCCTTTCTTGCTTTAGTAAATTACCAAAATACTATTTTTTAATTGTTTTTGACTAACCAAACTTCCTAATCCGAGGCTCAATATCTGCCCAACTAGTGCGCTTGACCTCTCGCAATTCATACTCACTTTGCAAATTCAGCCAAAACTCAGGACTAGTGCCAAAATATGCACTTAGGCGCAGGGCACTATCGGCGGTAATAGCTCTTTTGCCATGCACAATATTTGAAATGCGGCTTTTTGGCACGTCAATATCCCTTGCTAGTTTCTCTTGGCTAATTTCGTTTGGTTTGAGAAACTCCTCTAAAAGAATTTCACCAGGATGTATTATATCTAATAGCTTTTCCATTTAATTCTCCTCTTAGTGATAATCAATAATTTGCACTTCATGTACCGCTTCATCTTTCCAAATAAAGCAAATGCGCCATTGCTTGTTGATACGGATTGAGTGCTGCCCAAGCCTATTTCCTTTTAATGCCTCTAATTGATTGCCGGGTGGAACTCTTAAATCTTCTAGTCGATGAGCCGCATGCAACATTATCAACTTTCGCCTAGCAGAACGCTCAAAATTTGCAAACCTCCGCACCTTCTCGTTACAAAAGAGTTTATTGGTATCCTTGCAAGAGAATGAGTGTATCATTATAGTAGAGTATAACTTACTGTAAGTTCTGTCAAGCGGAACGTGAGGGTATGTGCAACCATTCTAATATCTTATCTAACCAATAAACCGTCAAGAAATATAATAAACTCATCATCTCACCTAACAATTTCGTCTTCATTATATCCCTGTAAATAGAGCAGGGCGGTGAGGTCGCCGTGATTTATTTTGACTTGAGCCTTGGCAGCAACACTTGGTTTTGCATGCAAAGCAACGCCTAAGCCTGCTGCTTGTATCATCGGTAAATCATTTGCCCCATCACCCACAGCAAGGGTTTGCTCCAAAGGAATT
>JAMONZ010000102.1 GCA_027066315.1 Hyphomicrobiales bacterium | reverse complement strand
CCCAACTCGCCATTATCAGTACCATAACTTAAAATTGCCGCACGATTAAGCGCAACCGATGTTTCGCTAGAAAGAACGCTTAGCAGATCAAAAGCAAAATCTTTTAAACTTATTTCAAGTGATATAAAATCAAGCTGGGTTAAATCGACCAAAGGCTCACGAACTTTTGAAGCCTGCCACTGCACGGTTGCGAGTAACAATCCATCTCTATCACCAAACCAATTATAAAGAGTTTCCTTGGAGCATTTCGCTTCAATAGCAACTGCACTCATTGTCATTTTAGAGCCAAAGGAAACAACAACCCTAAGCGCAGCGTCCAATATTTCGCCTTGACGAGGGGTTATCTCATGCCCAGAAATTACTGTTTTTATGCTCATTTTATGCTCTGCAAGGCCTTACTTCATTTAATATCTTACTTCTCTATTTAACCGCTAGCTTTAACTATCTGCGTTCATTCTCTAAAGAAGCATTACTTGATTATTGCCGTACCGTAACGTACGGTACGGCAATAATCAAGTAAAAACACTAGGATAAATGGGGTGTGGATAAGTAGTTAGTTAAATATATTTGCCGTACCGTAACGTACGGTACGGTACGGAAGGCTAGTTGGTTGGTTATGAAGAAAATATCAGTTGTATATAATAGCGGGCAAAAATATGCGGTGATTTGATTAAACGTTTTACTAGAGTTGATAGTAGATCTAGCCATTCATTGGGCGGATAAAAGATTTAAGCAAATAACTAAAAGCCGCAAAAGTTTCAGATTGAAAGCGTAGAAATGGTTGTTGATATATCAAGTGCAATATATTTAGCCTAACCTCATATTGGCAGCCTAATCATTAAACCTAGGGTTGTAATTTTAAGTATACAACATATAGCCATTAAAATTACACGTTTTGACATGACTTTTAAGGCTTAGGCTTAGGCTTAGGCTTAGGCTTAGGCTTAGGCTTAGAATCTACTTCAGAATTTGTTTGCTTTTCAACCACAGCATCAACCCCACTTCCCTCCTCAGCTTCATCATTTTTATAATTACTTAGGACACGCTGATAGACTAATCCAATTCCAATCAATATTATTCCAAGTCCAATGAAAGAAGCGGCTCGCCAAATTCCCTCTAGGCCTGCCATATCAAATAGGAATACTTTAACTACGACCAAAAACAATATCCCAATGGAGATTTTTCGCAAAATTGATTTATTATAAATCATTCCTCCTGCCAAAATCACAACCCCAATGATTAACCAGATTATTGAATAACTATAAATTTCAAGATCTGTTGTTTCTCCATAATTTAATGACCTAGGGTGAAAACCATGGCGGATTGTTAAATTAACCCAAGCGGCTAATAAAATAGAGCCAAGAGTCAAAGCAGAATTGTTATAAATTGGCATACGCTTAGACTTACCTTGCAACCCTAAAGTAATATACAAAACTCCAACCGCTAGATAGGCAATTAGAAGCTCATTAAAAATTAAATTATTGCCAAATTTATCATTGGTGAAAATTGGGTTGAAAATAAACAATAACCCAATAGCAGCCCCTATCATGCCAAGCATGCCCAAAATCGAAGCACCTCCTGCGAGCGCACTGCTTTTGGTTGTGTGCTTTATTCTTAACAGACCAAGCGATACCCCACCTCCAATTATTATCAACATTGCAGCTTCTGCAAGACTATCAATTGGGCTAAATATTTCGTTGGGAGAAAGTGCGTGCAGGCCTACTAAAGCTAAAGTTAAAACAAAACTTGCCAAAGCAATCGCTTCTAATATTTCAACAAAAACATCTCGCATGTCTTTACTCAACAGCCAAGCACTAAGAGCAAAAGCTAAGGTTGGAATACCATATCCATATAACAGCCAGTTAAAAATTGGCGTTGATCCCACATCATCACCAACAATACTTGGGTCATAAAGTATTCGTGCAACCCATAAACCTGCAGCAACTACAGCTAGGGGACGAAGGGCTGGCAATTTTCTGCGTTGATAAACAATAGCAATGATTAGAGGAACAAGTGCTAATGAAACGGTTAGCACACCTCTTTCGAATATTATTCCCAAAGCAAAAACCAAAGCCACAAATGCTGCAATGATATAGGTGGCTGTTACTCCATCTCGACAACTATCTCTGCCCTCAAGCCGTTTGTAAGTAAATTCAGAAATGGCAAATAATATTGCGAATAAAACAAAGGCTAAAATGCTAAAACTATAGGAGATTGAAAAACCCTCTAAGCGGGCATAAGCAATGGCAAAGATTACTAATGGAGTGAATGCCCCACCAATTGCTAATGCCACACGTGATGCTGAAAATAACGCTCCATTCAGTCCAATTCCTGCAGCAATTAAAGAAATTGCCACTCCAACCCAAGAGAATATAGATAATTTATCTTCAACTTTAAAATCTCTTAAAAACTCAAACTCACTCCCTCCAAGTGACATGGCATTTACACCACTCATTGGCAGTGACCAACCCAAATAGCCAAGCGAGCAGAAAATCATTGCACCATAAATAACTATTCGAATGGGTGAATAATAATGCGCCAAAACAAAGGGTGCTACAATCATAGAAATTAACAATAATGCGCTTATTACACCCTCAGAATAATCAAGAACATTGATGAGCATGAGTGCAATTAAGCCTAGTAACAAAATATTTGCTATATTGTCTATTTTAATCAATTCAGGGCTTGAGCGTTTATAAAGACTAATCACAAACACATAAGCAATCATGCCAAAGGCCACCATAACATAGCCAGACGATATTAGCCTATCTACTTCTTGCGTCATAGAATTATGTGCAATTAAGCTCAAAATAAAGCCATAAGCAATCAAGCCACTGGCACTGATAATTGCCAACCAACGCCACAAACGCAGCCTGCCAACTGCAAAACCCGAAAAACTAACCGCAATAATATAAAGCCCAAGACCAAGCACATTTGGCTCATCACTTGAGATTAAAAATGGCATAAGATAACTTGCCAAAATGCCCAAAACTGCAAGTAATGGCCCATGCAAAAGTGCGGCAATTGTGGTTAGAGTGGCAACAATCCCAAGCAAGAAAAATGCAGCCATATCAGGCAACATATCATAAAGAAGATAAGCTGCATAAATGGTTGCAAATGCTCCCATTGTGCCGACAGAGGTCAAGATGGCAGGAATATTAGCTTTTTCATAATTAGCAAAGGAAAATGAGTTGCCTTTGCGCCTTGTCCATTCACCAGCTGCTATCATGCTTAGTGAAAAAGCAAGCCCAAGTATAATCCGCACAAATGGGCTTAACAAGCCATTATCGATAGAGAATTTAACTAGAAACACCCCACCAAATGCCAACGCCAAACCGCCAACCCAAACAGCCCATAAACTTCCGATTTTGTCTTCTAAACTTTGGGTAGCTGCTGATCCTTTGGAAGGTTTTGATTTCTTAGGTTTTTTACTAATAGCCGCCCAATTTGAGAATTTTTCTTCTTTAGCTTGCTCTGTTTTTTTATCATCAGCTGATGTTTTTTTCAAAGTTGAATTTTCCAATGCAACATTTTCCAATGCAACATTTTTCAAGGATTGTGCTGGATCTGTTTCTACTTGTTTTATTTTCTGTGGTTGTTTGGCTGTAGTTGTTTCACTCTTTTCGAGCTGATTATTATTTTGAGCTTTTAAAAATGACAAGCCATCTTGCAGTTTTAAAATTTCTTTTTGTAATTGCTTTATTTTCCCAGAAGATAAAAATCCATACACTGCCCCAACAAAGATAAAAATAAAAAGCAAGACGCCCAAAAGATAAAACAATTTTATACCCCCCAAAAAGAATCATCAGTAATAAGAAAGACTAGCATTTTTTTTTAAAAATGGCTTATATAATCATCTTTCATCAAGAATGCTCAAAAAACATAAAGTTTGGATAGATAATTGGCTCATATAAACGCCTTAGAAAAACGCTCTGGATCAAACTGTGAATTATGCAAAGCTCATGGAAATCTTGAGATTTATAAAATAGAGCCAAATAACAATGGCCGTGCAGAGCAGGCAATTTTTATTTGCGATAAATGCTTATCACAAATTGATAGCAAAAAACCAGATCCCCATCATTGGCACTGCCTAAGTTCTGCCATGTGGAGCGAAGTGCCAGCCGTACAAGTTATGGCTTGGCGACTTCTTTCTCGCTTAGAAAATGAGGCTTGGGCGCAAGATTTGCTAGAGCAATTATATCTTGATGATGAAACTTTAACTTGGGCAAAAGCTGGCTTGAATGAGGATAAAGATCACATTGATGAAATTAAACATCTTGATGCTAATGGTGCTATCCTTGCCAGCGGTGATAGTGTTACTCTTATCAAAGATCTTAATGTTAAGGGTGCAGGTTTTACCGCTAAACGAGGCACAGCAGTTCGCAATATCTCATTAGTATTAGATAATGAAAAACAAATTGAAGGGCGAATTAACGGCCAGCAAATTGTAATTTTAGTTGAATTTGTAAAAAAATCAGCCTAATTGACTCAATCTGATTGATTATTGATTAAAAACAAGGGGTTGCACTTTTTTCAAGATAAAGAAATAAAATTTATGAAGCAGATCCAATTATCTTCTTTGCATCTTGCCCAAGACTAGTTGAATTATTTTCATCATTTTTATGATATTCATCACTAATCAACTCAATACCATTTTTTGAATTTCTAGAAATAACAACCTTCCGATAATCACCACCTTCTCCTCGTTTAGGGTGGAGTTTATCTCTATGCATATTTGGGCTTTCAGCACGCCTTCTATCTGGCCCAAAATAGGTTGAAGTTTCATAAAAGCTGATGTTTTTACCTACAAGTTCCTTTTGTCGTGCTAGAGTTTTTTCAATAGAAAATGGGGAAACCACAATATCATCAAAGCCAAATTGCAAGCATGCATTCACTATTTTTGGATCTGGGCTTTTTGTAAAGCCCACAATGGGTGCATATCGAATATTTTTATTTTTATTAAACCTAATTAACTTAACGACCTCAGGGATTTTTTTAATATCCTTATCTAAGGAGAATAAGAAAAAACATAATGGTGTCTCACCCATTTGTTTTTCTACCAAGTCCATATTCAAATAATTCAAGGTTGCAGAAAATCCATAATCCAAGCTGGCATATAACAGTCCATCAGAGGATTTTTCATCAATACCAATAAGAAAAGCTGTTGCGTGCACTTTAAATTCCCCAACCAAAATACATTTAGAACAATTATAATAAGTATTGTTACTAGCACCCATTTATTAAAGCATTGATAATTATTGATTTTTCCTATTTTTGAACAACTATTCTTAGTTTAAAGGTGTAAACTTTGCAGTAAAATGACGCATCATTGGCGGCTCTTCAATTATTTGGTAGCCGCTCAAACTATCTTTTATTTGCGACAATTCTTCAAATACTTCGATGATATAATCAGCATGAGATTGCGTATAAACACGCCGTGGAATTGCTAGTCGCACAAGTTCCATCGCTGCTGCTGTTTCGCTTCCATCTGGGTGTTTACCAAACATCACTGTGCCAATTTCACAACCTCTTATTCCGCCCATCTCATAAAGCGCAACTGCCAACGCTTGCCCCGGATATTGCAGTGGG
>JAMONZ010000101.1 GCA_027066315.1 Hyphomicrobiales bacterium | reverse complement strand
GAATGGGCTTACCGCTTGAAATTATAGTAGTAATTGTAGCCGTACCTTCAATATTATTTTTCTGGCCGCTTTAATTTATTGTTTGTATTTTTCAATGCGAATTGGCAATGTTAGGGAACCAAAAAATAATCCTAATGGATTGGGTGTAAACCAAGCTTTCACTTCTAAACGATCACCATGCTCAACATTATTTAGGGAAAATTTATTAGTTTTTAAAAAATCCATTCTTCCATACATCTGCTTAGAATTATCGGGTATTTTTATTGTTATGGTTTCACCTGGCTTGATCTTGATAAAAAATTTCCTATCAATAAATATTTTTATTTTTCTAAATCGTCCATAATAGCCTTTGTTGCGTATTATTGTAATTTCTCGCATTAAATTATTTCTCCATAATATTTATTATATTTTTTCAGCTAATTCTAAACCCTGCAAAATTGCTCGCTTTGCATCAAGTTCACCTGCCTCATCAGCACCACCGATAGTATGAACCCTAATGCCGGCCTTTTCTAACGGCTCTTTAAGTTCATCATTTGCAATCTGCCCTGCACATATCACCACATTATCAACCTCAAGAGTTTGCGCTTCTCCATTAATTTCAATATGCAACCCCTCATCATCAATTTTTTTATATTCCACCCCTCCAAGCATTTTCACCCCACCAAGTGCCATTTCAGCCTTGTGAATCCAGCCAGTCGTTTTGCCTAAAGAGCGTCCAAATTTCTCCCCTCTTTGCAAAAGAAAAACTTGCCGCTCAGGCATAGGAGGACTTGGAGATTTGGCTAAGCCAGATTTCTGCCCCGCTCCATCACTTCCCCAATTTCCATCAATTCCCCATTTTTTTTGAAAAGCTAAAAGCCCTTCTTCCTCATTTTCTTTTTTTGCATCATTATGTAAAAGCAACTCGGCTACATCAAAGCCAATCCCCCCAGCCCCAATAATTGCCACTCTTTTACCAACTGATTTTGCTCCATTAATAGCATCAATATAATTTAGCACTTTTTTATTAGCAAAGCCTTCAATTTTCAATTTTCTTGGCATAATGCCAGAGGCCAAAACAACCTCGTCAAAACCCTTGCTTAAATTCTCAATATTTGCCTCTTGCCCAAGTTTAATCTTCACTCCTTGTGCTTTTAATAGATTAGAAAAATATCTAATGCTTTCTTCAAAAATTTCCTTACTTGGAATTTTCTTGGCAATATTGAGCTGCCCGCCAAGCTGCTTTTCCTTCTCAAATAAAACAACCTCATGCCCACATTCAGCCGCTTCAAGTGCAAAACTCATGCCCGCAGGACCAGAGCCAACTACTGCAATTTTTTTTACATTTTTTGCCTTAGTTTTCTTATAAATGCTCTCATGACAAGCCCGTGGATTAACAAGGCAAGAGCAGGTCTTCATCTCAAAAACATGATCTAAACAGGCCTGATTACAAGCAATACAAGTGTTTATCTGCTCACTATGACCCTCAAAAGATTTTAGCATAAATTGAGCATCAGCCAAAAATGGCCTTGCCATTGAAACCATATCGGCTTCACCCTTAGTCAAAATTTCTTCAACCTGCTCAGGTTTATTTATTCTATTACACGCAACAACGGGAATATCTACTTCTTGCTTCATCGCTTTTGTTACATAAGTCCAAGCCTTGGCAGGTACAACTTGGGCAATGGTGGGCACACGAGATTCGTGCCACCCAATACCAGTGTTAATGATATTCACTCCCTCACTTTCAACCGCCTTGCCAAGTGCCACAACTTGTTCCCAACTGCTGCCCCCCTCAACCAGATCAATCATTGAAAGCCGATACATAAGAATAAAATTTTTACCAACTATTGCTCGAGTTCGTCTAATAATCTCAATAGGAAATTTTATCCTATTTTCAAAAGATCCCCCCCATTCATCATTGCGCTGGTTTGTACGTTTGGCAATAAACTGGTTTATGAGATAACCCTCGCTCCCCATTATTTCTACGCCATCATAGCCAGCTTTTTTTGCCCGAAAGGCACAATTAACAAAATCCTCAATCGTATCCTCAATATCGCTTTCGCTCATTTCTTTTGGAACATGGGGGCTGATTGGCGCACGAATGGCCGAAGGAGCAAGCAAATTTGGCGCAAATGAATATCGCCCAGTATGAAGAATTTGTAGCAAAATTTTGCTCTTATGTTGGTGTACAGCATCAACAACTTTTTGATGAATAGGAATAGCCGCATCACTATCAAGACGACCAAAACTAGCCGCATGACTTGGAATGCCCGTACCACCCTCAATATTTGGTGCAACCCCACCAGTAATTATCAAACCAACGCCAGCTTCTGCCCTTGCTCCATAAAAAGCAGATAGCCTCTCGCCAGTTTTATCACTTTCCTCAAGCCCAGTATGCATAGAGCCCATAATCACCCTATTTGCCAGCTTTGTAAAACCTAAATCTAGTGGTTTAAACATATTAGGATATTGCATAATAATCATCTTATCTTTGAGGTTAAAACTTAACTTAAAGACTATGATTGGTGCAATTATCTGTCAAATTAAAAGAGAGTTGGCCAAATCTATTATATTATCGCTCTATCCTTGGCATGGGAGTTGGTGTAATAATATTTGTAGGGGTTGACGTCTTTTGTCCTCCACCAAAAAGCCCTTCAAAAAACCCTCCAACTGCATTTGTAACACCTTGGGTTTGCTGACTTACTGCTTCGTTTAATGCCGCTGTTCTCTCAGCACTGGCTATTTTTTCAGCGGCTCTTTTTTCTGCTAAAGCTAGTTTATCAGCTTCATCTGCATCATAACCTGCAACTAAAACCTCATACTCAGCTAAATCTTTTACCTGCTTTTGCATAACTTGTGCCATTAGTTCAGGCTTGCTTGATTGCGTGGGGCATGCCCCATGTGCATTTAGCTTCCCACCAGCAGCATTAAAAATATATCGCCCCTCGCAAACGTCCCAATTTGGCACAGTTTTTGAAATCTCAAATGCATCATAGCCAATTTTTATATTGCGCCAAAAATCCATATGTGGCGAATTACGATGCCTAGCTAGATTTTTTACACTCATTCTAAAGGGATATAGTTGCAATTGAAAAGAGCGTTGCCCACCACGAAATGCATCACGCCCTAGCGCATAAATTTCGCCTATTTGCTCATCTGTCATTGCATAACAACCACGAGATGAACAATCACCATGCACCATTAAATCAGAGCCAGTGCGCCCATGCGCCCGATCAAATTTATTTGGAAAACCAGTATTAAACGAAAGATAATAGCTAGACTTAGGGTTCATCAACCCAGGGGTGACGGTATAAAATCCTTCAGGAGCTTGGCGATCACCTTCTTTAAACTTTGGCCCCAAAGTGCCAGACCAAGTGCATATCTCATAGGACTTTAATAACTTATATGTGCCGTTAGCCTTACGCTTCCATACCTCAAGAATTGATTCTTCTTTAAATAGGCGAATAAGCATCGCCTCACTTGGTGAAGAGCCAATATTACGCATTTGACCTTTGATTGTGCTAGATAGAGGTTGCAAATGCCGCCCATCGCCCTCAACCAAGCCGCAGCTAGCCAACATGCTAACAACCAGCAACATAATAAAAATCTTAGATATTTTCATAAACATCAATTTAATGGCCACCTAGTTAATAATTGCTAGCTAGTAAAAAGCATAAACAATAATAATTCTTCAAACCACTAACATTTATGTGACTTAAATTAGCGAATTACCTATGCTTAAGAATTTATCTTCACGTTTCACTCTTATATCGTTGGAACTTAAATTATCAAAATCCAACAAAAACTTAGAAATTGCTTTAGCAACTTCGCCCATAACAAAATCAGGGTGACGGTGCGCACCACCTGCTGGCTCTGCAATTATTCCATCAATAACTTTAAGCTGCAATAAATCTTGAGCAGTTATTTTTTGTGCAATGGCCATTTCTTTAGCCTTTGCTGCATCACGAAATAAAATTGATGCCCCTGCTTCTGGTGAAATAACTGAATATATCGAATGCTCAAGCATTAAAACTTGATTAGCCGCAGCAATTGCAATTGCACCACCAGAGCCACCTTCACCAATGATTATTGCCAAATTTGGCACGCCTATCTCAAGGCATTTTTCAGTTGATCTAGCAATAGCCTCAGCTTGTCCACGCTCCTCTGCTCCCACCCCAGGGTAAGCACCAGAAGTATCAACTAAATAAATTACGGGAATATCAAACCTATCAGCCAGATCCATAATTCGAGTTGCCTTGCGATAGCCCTCTGGCCTTGCCATACCAAAATTATGTTTTAGGCGATTTTTTGTATTATCGCCTTTTTCTTGCCCAATCACGGCAACAGCTTTACCCTCAAATCGTCCAAAACCAGCAATAATCGCTGCATCTTCACCAAATTGGCGATCACCACTAAGTGGAATAAAATCACTGATAAGGTTTTCTATATAATCTTTTAAATGCGGGCGTTGCGGATGGCGAGCAACCTGAACCTTTTGAAAAGGAGTGAGCTTTTTATAAATATCTGCCAAAGCTGCATCGGCTTTTGCCTGAAGATCAGAAATTTCTTCATCTGTTGAAACAGCTTCATCACCAGAGCCAATAGTTTTCAATTCGGCAATTTTACCTTCAAGTTCGGCAACAGGCTTTTCAAAATCAAGATAGGATTGCATGTGAGAATATCTTTTTCTTTAAGTTGTCTTTTATTGATCGTAAATATTGGCGCAAAAATGACGATGTCCGCCCAAAGAGTCAAGCGAGATATTTAGATAAAGCAAATCAATCTATTCATCTCAATTAATTAGGTCAAATTAATCTGACAAAGGGTGCAGTGCTACAAGTTGTCTTAATCTCTCATCTAATACATGCGTATAAATTTGAGTTGTTGAAATATCAGCATGGCCAAGCAAGGTCTGCACTATACGCAAATTTGCCCCCCCAGCAAGCAAATGCGAGGCAAAAGCATGGCGCAAAACATGTGGTGATACTCGACTTGCTTCAATTCCTGCTTTTAAAGCTAGGTTTTTTAACTCTCGAGCAAACACCTGTCGCTCTAAATGGCCTGATTTTGTATTTGCTGGAAATAAAAATATTGTTCTCTCATTTGCACCCAACCATAATTTTAGCATTTCACGCGCACCATCATTTAAAGGCACAATCCGCTCTTTATTTCCCTTACCAACAATAGTTATAAAATAAACATCTCGCATTACGGCGGCAGTTTTTAGGCTCACCAGTTCGCTCACCCGCATTCCGGTGGCATAAAGAAGCTCAAGCAATAAATTTAAACGCTGGGCTTTTTTAGCTTTACTTTTATTTTTTCTAGCTTCTTCAACCTGTTTTTTTGCCACAGATAACAAAATATCCACTTCCTCAACTGAAAGAACTTTTGGCAATGCCCTTGCAGTTTTTGGTGCAGGAATAATTTTACTTGGATCATCTCCTCTAAGGCCCTCAACCTGTAAGAAATTATAAAATTGCTTAATTGCACTAAGCCTGCGAGCAACAGAATTAGCCCCAAGACCATAATCATCTAAACGCTCAAGATGAGAAATTATATGCTCACGCTTTGCACTTAAAAAAGATGTTTTTTTTGTCAAAAGAAATTCGTAATAATCGCTTAAGTCTGCACGATAAGCCACAATTGTATTTTTTGCCGCACCACGCTCGGCACTCATCATTTCTAAAAATGTTTCGATAAGGTAAGAATCTTGAAGGTGAGAATCTTGCGCCATTATAATGTTATTCTTGAAAAAGATCTCTTGCTGGAACTCGCACGCTTACTTCCTTCTCACTTGGTTCAACAAAAATGACCAAAGCAAGCATTGAGCCATAAATTAAAGCTCCTATAAATAAAATAACAATGAAAAACCTAATAAGTGTTGGCATTATATTTCCAAAATATTTTTAAACTTATTCTTTTTTACCTTTTTTTTTGTTATTTACAAGCATTGCATTGAAATAGACTCAACAATAAAGAGATAACTTGACAAATTTTGCTCCTAGAGCTTTTAAAGTTATCTCTTAGAAGAATATTATTTTGGGAATGAAATTGACGCAGGCTAATACTAAAAAATCAAAACTTGATATAAATAAACTGCTGCTTAAGCTAAAGGACAAACCAATTGTGCTTATTGGCATGATGGGGGCTGGAAAAACCTCTTTAGGGCGGCGTTTAGCACTAGCTCTAAATCGCAAATTCATTGATAGCGATGCTGAAATTGAAACCGCAGCTGGTATGGATATTATAGATTTTTTCAAAACCCATGGCGAAGAGGAATTTCGCAAGGGTGAGGTGCGAGTTATAAAACGTATCCTTACAGAAAAAAACACTATTATTGGCACTGGCGGAGGTGCTTTTATGAATAAAAAAACCAGAAGTCTTATTCAAGCAAAAGCTATTTCAATATGGATAAGTGCTGATTTTGATGTTTTGTTTGAGCGTATATCTCGTCGGCCAACCCGCCCCTTAATGCAAACAAAAAACCCAAAGCAAACACTTAAAGATTTAATTAAACTGCGTTATCCAACCTATAAAAAAGCTGATTTATGCGTTATTTCTGCCGACGTGCCACATGAGATTGTGGTAGAACAAATATTATTAGCATTAGATAATCACCTACAAAAAGAAAATATAAATTAAATCATGGCCAATAAACCAATTGAAAAAGTCCATATTGAACTAAAAGACACGCCTTATGATATTCTCATTGGCAAAGGCTTGCTTGAGCAGGCTGGGCAGATATTAAAGGATTTTTTTCCAAAAGCCAGATTTGGAATAATCACCGATAGCAATGTCGCAAAATATCAACTACCTCGTTTAACAAAGTCGCTCAAAGAAGCAGGGCTGGATTACAGCACAATAACAATAGAGGCAGGCGAGAAATCAAAAAATATAACCACCTTAGCGCAAGTGGTAGATCAAATCTTAGAAGCGAAATTAGAACGCTCGGACATTATTTTAGCTCTTGGTGGTGGCGTAGTTGGTGATTTAGCAGGTTTTGCCGCCTCAATTGCCCGCCGTGGCATGGATTTTGTGCAACTACCAACCTCACTTTTAGCGCAGGTTGATAGTTCAGTTGGTGGAAAAACTGGGATAAATTCAAAGCATGGTAAAAACCTCATTGGTGCATTTCACCAACCAAAATTAGTTATTGCTGACCTTGATGCTCTAAAAACTTTGCCAGAACGCCAATTTACGGCTGGATATGGCGAAATGGCAAAATACGGATTAATCGATGATGAAGAATTTTTCTTTTGGCTAGAAGAAAATCACAAAGACATTTTTGCACTCTCCTCTCCCCTATCGTCTGCCATAGCTAGCTCATGCAAAGCAAAGGCTCGCTTTGTTATAGCTGATGAAAAGGAGGCAGGCGTAAGAGCATTATTAAATCTAGGCCATACCTTTGGCCATGCTTTAGAAAAAATAACGGGCTATAGCGATAAGTTATTACATGGTGAGGGCGTTGCAATTGGCATGGTCTTAGCTTTTGAATTTTCTGTATTTTTGGGGCTTTGCAACTCTCAAGATGCCATTAGAGTAAAAAGACATTTGCAATTACTTGGCTTACCCACCATGTTATCTGATATAAAAGATACACAAATTGATATTGATGGGCTAATGAGTGCAATAGTTCAGGATAAAAAAGTAAAGCGGGGCGAATTAACCTTCATTTTAACAAATGCAATTGGTAAGTCATTTATAGAACATAATGTTGAACAAGATAAACTTATTAAATTTTTAGAGGAAAAACTAAACTCGTGACCATCTGGATTACGCTTGGTGCAATTGCCATATTATTATTCATAAGTGCCTTTTTATCAGGCTCTGAAACCGCCCTTACTGCTGCATCACGTGCTAGGTTGCACGCAAAGGCATTAAAGGGGTCAAAAAACGCAAAAATAGTAGAGCAGCTATTAAACGCCAAAGAACGCCTGTTAGGTACTTTATTATTGGGTAATAACCTTGTTAATATTCTTGCCTCTGCTTTGGCTACGTCTGTTTTAATATCCATATTTGGAGATAGCGGGGTAATTTACGCAACCCTTATTATGACATTGGCCGTTGTAATTTTTGCTGAAGTTTTGCCCAAAACATGGGCAATAAATCAACCCGATAATTTTGCCCTTAATGTTGCTCCAATCATTCGCCCGCTAACCATTCTTTTCACGCCATTTACAATTGCAGTGCAGGCCATTGTGCGGCTATTCTTAGCTTTATTTGGAATAAAAAGTGATGATATACGCTCTGGCTTCACTGGTTTAGAAGAAATTCGAGGCACGGTAGACCTTCTTCATTCAGAAGGTGAGGTTATAAAGTCAGATCGTGATATGCTTGGCGGCATTTTAAACATCAAAGACCTAGAGGTTTTCGATGTTATGGTTCATCGCACAAAAATTATTGCGCTTGATGCAGAATTGCCAACAGAACAAATAATCAATCAAGTATTAAAAAGCCCATATACTAGAATGCCGCTTTTTAAAGGAGATACAGATAATATCATTGGCATTTTGCATGCAAAAGATGTTTTACGTGCCTTAATAAAAGCCAAAGGCGATATAGAAAAAATCAACATCGAAAAAATTGCCTCAAAACCATGGTTTGTCCCCGATACAACTCCACTAGAAGCACAGCTTAATGGCTTTTTAAAAGGCAAATCTCACTTTGCCTTAGTGGTAGATGAATATGGCGAGGTGCAAGGTCTAATAACGCTTGAAGATATATTAGAAGAAATTGTTGGCGATATATCAGACGAGCATGATGATGTACTTGAAGGTATTACAAAACAACTTGATGGATCTTTTATCATTGATGGCTCTTTACCCATTCGTGATGTTAATAGATCACTTGAATGGAATTTACCAGAAGATGAAGCCACAACCATTGCTGGCCTTGTTATTCATGAGGCAAAAACCATTCCCAACAAGGCTCAGCAATTCACTTTTCATAATTTTAGGTTCAAAATAATAGAAAAAATTGGCAATCGAATAACAAAACTTGCAATATCACCAATAAAGAAAAACTAATCTTTTTCATTTCGAGCTTGCACAAATGCTTTGATCTTGGCATTATGGCTGGTCGCAATTTTAAGAAATTTCTTCTAAATTGCTGCAAATTTTGAACAAATATAACAAAATGGCAAGAGTAATAATGGCAGATAAATCCTCAATTTTTGATACTATCCGCATTAAATCTAGACGTGGCGGTAAAAAAGTTAAACCAGAAGTACCACAATGCGGCTGGGAAGATTGTGATAAACCCGGCATTCACAAAGCTCCAAAAAGCCATCAATCTAATAGCGAGTTTTATAATTTTTGCCTTGAGCATGTGCGAAAATATAATCAGTCATTTAACTATTTTGCAAAAGAAAATGAAGAAAAAGACCAGCTCGAAGCCGCCCTTCATCGAGCGGCTCTTAGTGGTGAACAATTGCATTTTGGCAAAAACCCAATTCCTAAAAAACCAAGAAAAGTCAAATCTAGCACTGCCGCAGATCCTCTTCATCTTTATGCACGCCTTGCAGCTCGCTCAAAAAGCGATAATCCAGATAAAAAACCCGTTAAACGCCTTATGCCAAGCGATCGTGATGCATTAGGGGCTTTGGGCTTAAAAGGACATCAGTCCACAAACGAAATTAAAACCGCCTATAAGGCTCTTGTAAAAATTCATCACCCAGATGCAAATGGTGGAGATAAAAGTTCTGAGGAGCGATTGCGAATTATTATCACCGCCTACACCCATCTAAAACAAAGAGGCTTTTTATAAGCTAAGCAATCTATATAAATATCAAAGATATATAAATCTAAGAGAAATGACATGAGTAAATATAAAAACCTGCCCGATACAAAATATAATGTGCGTGAGCTTTTTAATATTGATAGCGATTTAATTGTAAGTGGCTATAAAGAAAAAACAGAGCAT
The DNA here is from genome assembly GCA_027066315.1 of Hyphomicrobiales bacterium. Classification (GTDB taxonomy): domain Bacteria; phylum Pseudomonadota; class Alphaproteobacteria; order Rhizobiales; family Devosiaceae; genus S141-66. The sequence continues at coordinate 12,952 of JAMONZ010000101.1, read as the reverse complement.
GTGCCGCCAATTGATCCAGATTATTTATTTGATCGCAAAACAACTTTGGCCATTTTAGCAGGTTTTGAACATAATCGCCGTGTTATGGTACAGGGCTATCACGGCACAGGAAAATCCACTCATATTGAGCAAGTTGCCGCTCGCCTAAACTGGCCATTGGTTCGGGTTAATTTAGATAGCCATATCTCTCGTGTTGATCTTGTAGGTAAAGACGCAATCGTTCTAAAAGATGGCAAGCAGATCACTGAATTTAAAGATGGGATTTTACCTTGGGCAGTACAAAATAATGTAGCTCTGGTTTTTGATGAATATGACGCTGGCCGCCCAGACGTGATGTTTGTTATTCAAAGAGTGTTAGAAGTTGATGGGCGGCTCACTTTGCTTGACCAAAGCCGTGTTATCACCCCTCACCCTGCCTTTAGATTATTTTCAACCACCAATACAATTGGGCTTGGTGATACTTCTGGCCTTTATCATGGAACTCAGCAAATCAACCAAGGACAGATGGATCGTTGGTCAATCGTTACTGTGTTAAATTATCTTCCCCATCAAGAAGAAACCAATATTGTTTTATCAAAGGTAAAGTCAAATAAAACTAGTGAGCAAAAAGAAATCATCTCAAAAATGGTTCGAATGGCAGACCTTACCCGATCAGCATTTATAAATGGCGATCTATCAACAGTTATGTCACCAAGAACGGTTATTACTTGGGCACAAAATAACGAAATTTTTGATGATATAGGTTTTTCCTTCACTCTTACATTTTTAAATAAATGTGACGAGTTAGAACGCCCTCTTGTTGAGGAATTTTACCAAAGAGTTTTCGAAAAAGAACTCTCTCAATCATCAATAAATCTGGCTATTAGTGAATAGGTTTAAAACTCTATGGCACAAAACAAAGCTAGCAAAACAAGTGAAAAAGATGGTTTAACCCAATTTAAATCGGCACTAGGGGCAACCATTCGCACAATTGCAAATAACAAAGAGCTTGAAGTATCCTTTAACTCTGATCGAGCAATAATAACGGCCAATAAAGCCCGTCTAAAGGCATTACCTCATAACTTGAGTAAAAATGATATTTCAATTGCTCGTGGTCAGGGTGATGCGCTTGCTATGCGTTTGGCAAGCCATAATGAAAAAATTCATCAAAAATATGCGCCAAATAACCCCCAAGCAAGAGCCGTCTATGATACGCTTGAGCAAGCAAGGGTAGAGGCTCTTGGCTGCTCATATTTTTCTGGTATGAAAAAAAATATTTCTTCTATGTTAGAAGATAATCTAAATGCAAATAATTTTGATAAAATTAGCGATATTGCTGATGCTCCATTAGATCAAGCTCTCGGTTTAATTTTAAGAGAGAAACTTATTGGCATAAAAATCCCAAAAAGCGGACAGAAAATTGTCGATTTATGGCGTAAAGAAATTGAAGAAAAATCATCAAACCCCTTAGAGGGTTTACAAGAATATATTGAGGATCAAAAAGCATTTTCAATTGCCATAAAACATCTCTTAGTTGATCTTGATCTTATTCCACCAAGCGAGCTTGAACATAATTCAGATGATGATAATTCAGGCGATGAAATTGAAGATAAGCAAACAGACAATAATCAAGATAATAAAGATCAAGAAACCAGCGAAGGTGACAAGCAAGAGACTGAGCAAGATCAAAATTCAGGCGATAGTGAAGAAAGCGGGGAGGCTGATGAATTTGATACCAGCGCAAGCGAAGGTGATGAAGAAGCGCAGGCACAATTAGGTGATGAAGCACAACAAAACCAAACTAACAAAGAGAATGAAAAACATCTCTCAAACTATCCACAATATAAAATATTCACCACCAAATACGATGAAATAATTCATGCCCCAGATTTATGCCCAAGAGAAGAATTAGACCAGTTACGTGCTTTGTTAGATAAACAGCTTGAAACTCTTTCTGGAGCTGTTTCACGCTTGGCAAACAAACTACAGCGCCGTTTAATGGCACAACAACGCCGCTCTTGGACATTTGACCTAGAAGAGGGAATGCTGGATACCGCACGCCTAACTCGTGTCGTTACTGACCCAATGGCTCCTCTTTCATTCAAACAAGAAAATGACACTGATTTTCGTGATACAATTGTTACGCTTTTAGTTGATAATTCTGGTTCAATGCGTGGCCGCCCAATTACAATTGCCGCAATTTGCGGTGATATTTTAGCCCGCACACTTGAGCGTTGTGGAGTTAAAGTTGAAATTCTTGGCTTTACAACTAAAGCATGGAAGGGAGGCAAATCTCGTGAAAGCTGGCTTGAAGCAGGTCGGCCTGCAAATCCGGGCAGAGTGAACGATATTCGCCACATAATATATAAATCAGCAGATGAGCCGTGGCGACATGCAAAGCGCAACCTTGGCCTTATGATGCGTGAGGGATTATTAAAAGAAAATATTGATGGTGAGGCATTATTGTGGACACAAAAACGCCTAATGGCACGGCCTGAAAATCGCCGTATTATGGTGGTCATATCTGATGGTGCGCCAGTCGATGATAGCACTCAAAGTGTAAATTCTGGCAATTATTTAGAAAACCACCTACGTTCAGTGATTGAGGATATTGAGTTGCGCTCACCCATTCAACTAATAGCAATTGGCATTGGCCATGATGTAACCCGCTATTATAAACATGCTGTAACCTTGCTTGATGCCGAAGAATTGGGCGGAACACTCACAGATGAGCTAGCAGCATTATTTGAAGAAGACCCACCCCAAGCCGCAAAAGCTGGCAGAAAAAGATAATGCAATTCTTTAAATTTTTCATTATTTCGCTTATTAGTTTTTTTTCCTTTCAAGCCAGTGTTTTTGGAAAAGAAATAATCATAAGCTCCAAACCAATAAATAGTTTTGAGGGTGCAAAATTTGGCGAAAAAACAGATGGTTTAATTTGGCGTGGCGGACTTGTCTTAACTTCAGATGTTGAAGAATTTGGCGGGCTTTCAGGCATTACTTTCACAGGATTTAATAACCAAGTTGCAATTGTTAGCGATATTGGAAATTTCTTCTCAGGTGAAATTATTTATGATAAAAAAGGCGCACCCCTTTCTTTTGATAATTTTAGTATTTCTGCAATTAAAAACTCCAAGGGTAATAATCTACCAAGAAAATTTGCTAAAGATGCAGAGGCTATCGATCTTATTCTTCGCAATGGATTACCTGTTGCTGTGCGTGTAGGCTTTGAAAATCTTACCAGAGTTGCAGATTTCAAATTAACAAATGGCGTGCCTATGGGAGCTGCTAAAGAAGTAGCAATTCCTGACGCTTTAAGCAACGAGCGCACAAACGGCTCGCTTGAAGCATTATGCATTGCGCCCAAAAGCTCACCTGTTGCTGGCTCAACTTTATTAATCACTGAAAGAATGCGAGATGGAAAAAACATTGCCGCATTCATGTTAGGAAATAAAGACAAGGGGAGTTTTGCAATTAAAAAAACTCTTGGAATGAACCCCACCGATTGCGCCTTTTTAGAAAATGGTGACCTGTTAATTCTTGAGCGAGGGACTAGTTTTCTTTCTTTCACCATGCAATTGCGTTTAATTGATGCAAATGATGTGCAACCAAATGCAATCCTAAAAGGCAAATCCATTCTTAATGCTGCTGGTAGTGAAATTGACAACATGGAAGGGCTAGCCGTGCATAAAGATGCAAGCGGAAATGAGCGCATTACCATAATTTCTGATGATAATTTTAATAAGTGGGAAAAAACACTTCTCTTACAATTCTCATTTGAATAAAGGGACTAGTTGACCCTCTTTCGCAATAGGCCATAGGGTATTAACAATGCCATAGCGACAATAATTTTTATAATAAAATCACCAACCCCAAGTGAAACCCAAAGCGGGACATCAAAGCCAACACTTAAAAGCGGTGTTGCAAATGGCAGTGAGCTATCTTTTTGCGAAAATATAAGGTCAAGAAATGCAAATTTGGCCGCAAAAGCTATCCCAAAAAATAATAAAGTATCAATGATTGAGCCAATTAATGATGATAAAAATGGCGGCAACCACCAATTAAAACCGCGCAGGCGATTAAAAATTGAAATATCAAGAAATTGCGCCACAAGAAAAGCCGAGCCAGAAGCTATAGCAATTCTAGGTGAGGCAAGAAATATTGACCAAACAACCGCAATAGCAAAACCAAACAACACAACTAAGCGTGCTTTTTGCGCTCCAAAATGTCGATTTGTTAAATCTGTTACTAAAAACGCAATTGGATAGGTAAAAGCACCCCAAGTAAGAATTTGCGCAAGATCAATAGAATAAATTTTGGCCTGCAGAGGAAACTGCACCAAATAATTTGATGCAACCACAACAATAATCATAGCCACAACAGCCAAGATAAAACGGTAGCGCATTTCGCCCAACCCCTATTTTTGCTACTCCAGCAATTAACCAGCGCAAATTAAAAATAAAACGCAACCACCAATTTTGATGATCGCGTTAATATTACATCTAAATTATTAGTTTTAAAAACCAATATTTATCTTAAGAAGCTAAAACTTCACGAATTTCTTGCTTTATAAGTAAAGCATTTCTCGATAATTCACTGTCTTTAGCTTTAAGTAAATAAGCATCCAACCCACCACGATGCTCAACAGTACGCAAAGTAGAAGCTGCAATTTTCAACTTAACTGAACGCTCAAGCGCATCAGAAATAAGTGTTACATTACATAGATTGGGTAAAAATTTACGTCGAGTACGGTTAAGCGCGTGGCTTACATTATTTCCGCTCATTACGCCCTTACCTGAAAGTTCACAACGCCGTGCCATATTCTTTTATCCTCATTATTCTTTTTGTTATAACCATAAAACAGCTAAAAAGCGATATAATTTCGCCCCATATCCATTCATAAGTTAAGAAAAGCTGGCTCTAGATAGTCAAAGCAGAGCAAACAGTCAAGCATAAGCGTCACTCTTTGGCTTAATTTTTAGTTTTTTTAGTTTTTTTAGCATTTTCATCATTTCTAAAACTATATTTGTTAACCATGACTTTACTCAAATCCATAAAAAACGAGTATTGAGCCTTTAGGTAAAGAAAGTAGTCATTGTGTTATTAGTAAATTTTTCTGCCCAAAAATCAAAAATCCGAACCGCCAGTATTTTATTTCTCACGTCCTTTAGCTCACTCTTCATTAGCCCAGTGTTGGCCAATCCAGTAAATGCTAATGCAAGATATATCGTTAGCCTTGGCGGAGTAAACATTGCAACCGTAAAAATAAACCTAAAAGACGATGGCAATAATTTTGATTTAACATTAGGTGCAAATATCTCTGGCATAGGAACTCTTGTAGCCTCTGGTTCAGCCAGCGCAACAACAACGGGCAGAAGCAATAACAGCTCTCTTACTCCAAAAGTTATGAATATTAGCACCAAAGCAAAAAATAAAGATTTTTCAGTGAATGTGCAATATAGCGGAAAAAACGCATCTGGCTTTCAAGTAGATCCGCCTCTTATCAACAATATTGGCCGTATTCCTATCGAGCGCAAACATCTTTTGGGAGTTAGCGATCCAATTGGCTCATTCATCTTAAAAGGGAAAAAATTTAACGAGCAATTGTGCAACAATAATTTGAAAATTTTTACAGGCCTTGAGCGGTTTAATATTAAAATGAATTACATCAAGCAACAGACCGCCACATCTTCCAAAACGGGCTATCAAGGGCCAGTAATTTTATGCAGTATGAATTATAAACCCGTCTCAGGTCATTATAAAACATCGGGCATGTCAACATATCTTGCCAATTCAAAGCGTATGTTAATATGGTATGCTCCGCTTAAAGATACTAGTTATTCTATTCCCTATCGTATAATTATTGGCACAAGTGCGGGTGATCTTTCTATGGTTCTTACAGGCCTAAAATAAATCCCAAAGCTATTTACTTTCTTTATTAAAAGCACTGGCAGGAGTTTTGTAACCCACTAAGCCTTTATTAGGGGTTTGTGCAAGAGACCACCTCTCTTCGACCAAGCTCGCAGGGTGGGGCTTGTACGCATAGCTCTCAGGGTGGGGCTTGTACGCATAGCTCTCAGGGTGAGGCTGTGCATGTAGCTCAGGGCAAAGCTCTATGCTTGGCTTGCAAAAATTTGCCCAAACCCTCAGCGCAAAATTATAAGCACAAACTAACAAAATTATTTTTATTCAACATGGGCATAAAATAGTGACTAGAAAAGCCAGAACTTTGAACAATTCCCAAATAAAATTAGTAAAAAAATAACCATAGCAATTCCCATTTTGAAACGGTCAACGAGTTTTTTATAAAAATCACTCGTACAATCCCCTAATTAGCAGACATAAAAACTAATTTTAAAAAAAATCTAAAAAAGTTTGAATTAACAAACATTTTATATTTTTCCCAGAAATCAATTATTTTACCTTTTGGCAATAAAGCTAAACAGATTTCAGCCAAAATAACCCAAAACAAGCAAGACAATCCCTAAAAAATATTAATTAGAGGAAAAACAAAAAACAGACACTCTATCTAGCCCTGAACAAAATAAGAACTTTGTTATTAAGCCCGATTCGGACTATATTTGTTCTCAGTTTGTGCTAATTGTTAATGGATAAACCAATAAAAAATTATAATGTATCAATATGAAACTGTTTTTTACTCACTAATCAGTTGATTATTATTGATAAACCCAATAGCTAATTTGGTAAAATATTTTTTATCACTCAAGAGATGAATTAATGACATCAGAGCAAATCCAAAAAACCAGCACAAAAGATGAAATTATTATAGATGGAATTCTAGTTGGAATGATTGAAGGGCTTAGGTTTAAACCTAGTAAAATTCAAAAAACAACAAAAGATGCTGATCCAAGCAATATTGATAATGTTAAAAAAACAATTTCAGATATTGTTGAAAAAAAACTAGCCTTTAGAATCGAGAGACTAATTGGCGCACCTAATGATGAAATTATATTATCAAGCGATGGTTATTTGCGCTGGCGGGGAGAAGTTATTGCCAACCTAAGTGAAGCAGAAGACTTATTTCGCCCCAACATAATTATTTTAGCAGACAAAGATATTAAAAAAGACGACATAGAAAAAATCTCAGACCGACTAAATCTATGGCTTTCGCATCATATTAATAATGTTTTAGAACAGATAAAAGCCTTAAGTAGCCCAGATGAGTTAAACAAAGACGAAAAACAAGCCCTTGAGCTTACTCAAATGCTTAGCTCTCATTTTGGCATTTTACCCCGCAAAAAAATATCTGCTCTTGTCAAAGGCCTTGATCAAGATGTTAGGGGTAAATTACGACGATTGGGAATAAAGTTTGGTGCTTATCATATTTATCTACCTCTTAGCCTCAAACCTGCCCCACGTGAATTAGCTCTGATACTTTGGTCACTAAAAAATGGTGGCATTGAGCAAGTAGGTGTAAAAGAATTACCACAAATTATTTTATCGGGTCGCACATCATTTGAAATTGATAAAGAAATAAACACTGCTCTATATGAACTTGCAGGCTTCAAAATAGCTGGAAATAGAGCCATAAGAATTGATATTTTAGAGCGGCTTGCAAATTTAATTAGACCTTTAATCATGTTAAACCCTCTTAACGTAGAAGAAGAATTACCAGAAGGGGCTGCTGAGAAAAACGGCTTTAGAGTAACCGTAGAAATGACCTCTTTGCTTGGCTGTGCGGGAGAGGATTTCTCTTCAATATTAAAATCCTTAGGCTATCGGGTGAAAAAAACCCCAATAGAAATTACCCAAGAAGAAAAACAAGAGCTTACAGACAAACAAGAAAATTCTGAAGAAGAAACAAAAGAAAAAACATCTAAAGAAGAAACGCCAAAAGTTGAAGAATTAGATGAAGTAAAATATGACGAGGTTTGGTATCCTGCATCATTTAGATCAGAGCAGAATAAACAAGCACCAAATAAAAATTTCTCAAAGTCTTTTGATAAAGCTCCAAAAAAATATAACAAAAATAGCAAAACAAAAGGCAGGCCAGCTAACAAAACAGCTCCCTATAAGAAAAAAGATAAACCCTTTGATCCAGATTCGCCATTTGCTGCACTTTTAGCTCTAAAAAATAAACCAAAATAATAAATCAATAACCTCTCACTTGCTCTTGCATAGAAAAAGGGTTAGCACCATCTACAAATGATGAATTTCATCAATTAATAGTTTTAATTACCTGCCTAATAGGGAAAAATTTATGACCTATATCGTTGTTGATAATTGCATTAAATGCAAATATTTAGATTGCGTAGAAGTTTGCCCAGTTGATTGTTTTTATGAGGGTGAGAATATGCTTGTCATTCACCCTGACGAATGTATCGATTGTGGAGTATGCGAACCAGAATGCCCAGCGGAAGCCATTAAAGCCGATACAGAATCTGGCTTAGAATCATGGCTTGAACTCAACACCAAATTTGCTTCAATATGGCCAAATATCACAGAAAATCGTGAGCAAATGCCAGATGCTGAAAAATATGACGGTGAAACTGGCAAACTCAAAAAATATTTCTCCCCTAAACCAGGTGAGGGTGACTAGAATTAACGACTTTCATTAGCCTAATTCTTGACCTTATTTAATGAGTTTTGATTTTTTGTTAAAAATGTGTTATGGTGCGCTTGAGTAGTAATAAACTAGTCAAAAAATTATAACCAAAGCCAATATTAATTACATAAATAAATAATTCCAACTAGGTAAGAAATCTAAATCAAGAGCTTTATGGCTCTTTTTTCAAACTCGGTTGATAAAAAAGTCTAAAAAATAGGCATTATAACAGGTTTAAAGGCCTGCATAATATCATACGGCCTTTATTAGAGCATCATGTACAGGAGTATAATTCATGGCTTCAGCCAAAAAGTCACAACAGCGTCTAGGTTTTAAAACTGGGGAGTATATTGTTTATCCATCTCATGGAGTTGGTCAAATCTCTAACATTGAAGAGCAAGAAATTGCAGGTATGAGCATGGAATTGCTTGTGATTGCATTTGATCAAGATAAGCTAACACTTCGTGTTCCGGTTGCAAAAATCAAAAGCGTCGGCATGCGTAAACTTGCCAATAATGACGTGCTTGAGAGAGCTCTTAGCACCATCAAAGGTCGCGCCCGTGTTAAACGCACTATGTGGAGCCGTCGCGCACAAGAGTATGAAGCAAAGATCAACTCAGGCGATCTAGTTCTAATTTCAGAAGTTGTACGTGATCTTTATCGCTCAGCAGAACAACCAGAGCAATCATACTCAGAACGCCAATTATTTGAACAAGCAATGGATCGCATGAGCCGTGAAATTGCAACGGTTAAAAAAATCACAATCACCGAAGCCGTTCAAATAATTGAACATAATCTATCTTTAAGACCCTCACGAACTCCAAAACAAGATGCAACAAAAGATGAAGCATCAAATGACGAGAGTGAGAAAAAAGACGCCAAGGGTAAAGAAGCGGCAGCTTAAAAACAAATAAAATTAAAATTTCAAAGGCCAGTTTTTTAAGCTGGCCTTTTTTATGATATTTATTTAATCACTATGATTTTATATTGCCGGCCAACAATAATTTTATCCCCAGCATATAAATTATTTAACACAAGAAACAACGCATTAGAATTTTCAATTGCGCTCATTCTCTTTGATAATGAAGAAATTGTATCATTTTCCTTAGCAATAATTGTTTTTACATAAGATTTTTTGATTTTAGAAATATCACGAGAATTTACTTCCCTAAAGCTACGAATAACATCTGAAGCAGATTTTTTAAAACTTGCACTATCTTGTTTAGCAGCAAAGATAAACCGATAGACTTCTCCTTTAAACCTCACCACATAAACAATAAACTCCCACGAAGAAGTCCTTGCTTTACCCATCGCCATATCAATATTATTATAGCTTAGCTTTTTTACGCTTTGGGGGTCTAAACCATCAATCCAGCCTGTTTTAAGATAATCAACCAACGGCACAGAAGTTGGCACATGTGCGCTATCAAACCTTAATGCTTCACTTTCTCCAGCCACCCCAACAACCGCAACCTGCGAATTTTGCAGCGTATATTTTTTAGGAACGCTAAAAGTAAACTTAAGGTCTGGGTGAATAAATTTTTGCCCAACTATAACACCTTGAGATCCACTTAATCCAAAACTCAAGCCATCTATCGCTCTTAAATATGTCTCTCTATTTATTGGCTGTTCTTGTAAATCACCAAATGACCTTGCAACATCAAGTGCCTTTTGAATGCGATCAGGAGTTGATGGATGGGTAGATAAAAAATCATCTCCAACATCGCCGCTCTCACTCTCAAGCAAAACAAGGCGAGACATTGAGTTAAGTAAACGCCCTGCTGCATATGGGTCAAAACCAGCCCTGCCTGCAATAGCAACCCCTTTTTTATCAGCTGATAACTCCTGACTTTGCGAAAAAGCTGCCAATGATAAACGCGATCTAGATGCACCCTGATCTGTTTCAATATCACCGCCAAGAACCCCAGTGATAACACGATCAACTATCTGACTTGTTTTTGCTCTATTAGTGCGATCTCGGCCATGGCGCAAAACAACATGAGAAATTTCATGCGCCAAAACCGCCGCTAATTCACTTTCATCATTTGCAAGTGCCAAAGTTCCTCGGGTTACATAAATATACCCCCCCGGAAGAGCAAATGCATTCACTTCAGGACTATCTAGCAAAGTCACACTAAAACTTGAATTTCCAATATTAGCAGCGATCAACAATTTTGATGCAATTTGGGCTACCATTATTTCAGTTTTTCGATTTTCATACACCCCTCCAAAACTAGAGATTATGCGTGCATGTTCTTTTCGCCCAACAACATCATCTTGTGGGTCTGCCCCTTGGGCTATTGCAACTGTTTTTTTATCAACATTCTCCCCAGTTCTACTAACCCTAACTTCTGGTTCACCCAAAAATGATGTACAGCCAGAAAGCGCAAAAAGCGCAAAGACAACGCCAGCCATTAAAGATATTTTCTTATAAAATTTTATTTCAATCATCTTCTAGCCAAAACCTCAATTTGCTCTGGGTGAGTTACATCAATTCGTGGACCATCATATTTCTCGACCCAACCACGAACCCTAATTAAAGCATTTTCAAGATCAAGAGGATCTATCCCAGCCTTTTTGAAAACTCCTCGCCCCCTCTTATCAATCACAATTGTAAAATCATCTCTATAGTTTTTTCCAAAATTTAGATAAATTCTTACCCCCACTCGCTTTGCTGAAACGACAACTCCCTCAATCAACTCATAACTATCAACTAGCTTCAATATTTTATTTGGTTTTTGTGCATGTAAAATATCATAAAAAGAATTTGACCAAATATTATATCGCTCAACTCTAGCCTTGGCTTCTGTTGCTAATAATTCATCAAGACAAAAACGATTATCAGCAAAAGAATAAACCCGAGCAAAGCCTTTTTCTAACATAGCTTTTTGAACCCAAACTTCTTTACTTCCTTCATCACCCACCACAAACATATGTGCCAAAATACGATTATAACGATCTCTTTTCGCCCCACCATATTTCAAATGCACTTGTTTCCCCAAAACAATTTCTTCCAACGCCAACCGTGCCTCTTCAGCCAAAGGCCAATCTTTAAACCCCTCTCTGCCCAAAGCCAATTTTGGTGCTTGAATACCAATAAGGCGAATTTTATCTCCGTTAGAAAATAACACGCTATCGCCATCAACAACTTGTGATACTATTCCACTTGGTCCACTTTGCAATTTTTCACAATCCTTTGCTGCTTGAGATGGCAAAATCCAATTTAGCATAAAAAAGATTGAGATAAGAGCAATAGACAAATCACGTTTGAACAAATAAAAGCCTCTAAAATAAACATTAAACAATCTAATACATATAAATAAGGCAAAATTCATCTATAACACAATGAAAAGGTCCCGTAGCTCAGCAGGATAGAGCACCAGATTCCTAATCTGGGGGTCATGCGTTCGAATCGCATCGGGATCACCATAATTTAAACATTTCTATGCTAGAGAAAAATCCAAAGGATAAAAAATGCTTCGATATATACTCATAATTTTTTTAACTCTGTCTCTTGCTGCCTGCACAAGTGCAACTATACCGCTCGATGAAAGCCTTACCGCAAGAATGGATAGCCCAAATGCTCAGCTAGATCGAACAAAATCGCTATCAATTATCAACCATCTTCGAGCAACAAAATCCAACGCCCCCCTATCTATAAACGCCGCCCTTAACAGCCAAGCAAATGAAATGGCTGCAAAATATGCTTTAAGCGGAAAAAGACCAAAAAAACCAAATAATATTGGTGCAATGCAAATAAGCGCAGGATATGCCAATTTTGCCAATACATTCTCTGGTTGGCGATCAAATAAGGCTTCAACAAATAGCCTAACAAATAAAGATTTCTCAAACGCAGGCATCGGAGTTGCTTATAATGCAAATTCAACTCATGGGGTCTATTGGGTATTATTGCTAGATTAAGAGAAGTTATATGAGTGAAATATTAATCGATACCCGTGGCCAAAAATGCCCAATTCCTGTCCTTAAGCTCGAAAAACAGCTTGAGAATAGCAAGGGGAGTGAAATTATTATTCTTTTGTCAGACGATCCAATAGCAAAAATAGACATACCACTTTATTGCAAAAAAAATGCCCATAAATGTGAAAGCTCAAATGAAGGAACTCACTTCATATTTAATATTAAAAAATCTAAAACCTAACGATTAGGTCTTGGCAAAGGATATGGCACAATAATTACTATATTTTGCATAGCTGGTTTTAAGGCAACATGAAATGGTCTTTTTCTTGGTAATGGCACATTTCGCATTTTACCCAAATTTGTAGCTCTATAAGTAAGGGCTGCAATATTATCATTTAAAAAACTTATCTGCCCCTCTAATCCATAAGGATATAAACGTTTTTGTTCCGCAACATAGGCTTTTGCATTTTCTCCGCATAAATATGGACG
>JAMONZ010000100.1 GCA_027066315.1 Hyphomicrobiales bacterium | reverse complement strand
CACCGTATATAAAGGCGCAAGTAAAGAAGCCCCAAATGATACTAAAATAAACGCAATTACGAACATTTTTATAGTTTGAGGCAATGTCTGTTCTTGAATTTGAGTAACTGCCTGAAATAGGCCAATCAAAAAAGCAACTAAAGTTGCAATCAGCAATGGCGGCACAGAAACAATAGCGGTTGCATACAACACGTCATAAAGATAAGTCATCATTGTTGTTTCAAACATTATTCAAACCTGTATGTTTATGCATAAGTTAAAATCAAGCCATGAACCAGCTTGCTCCAGCCATCTAAAAAAATGAACAATAATAGCTTAAATGGAATTGATATAGTTGTTGGAGGAACCATCATCATACCAAGTGCCACCAATATTGTAGTTACAATTATATCAATGGCTAAAAACGGTAGATATAATAAAAACCCAATTTCAAAAGCCCTAGTTAATTCACTTAACAAAAATGCTGGTGCTAATATTGCAATAGAATTATCATTAGCAACATAACCACTACTTCCCTCCCAAATTTTTTCAGACGAAGCCTTAAAAAATGCTAATTGCTGGGGGTCAGTATGCTTGAGTAAAAACGCCGTTAATGGCTCTAAAACTAATGTTCCAGCTAATTTCCACTCTTCAATATCAGCAAAGGTTATGCCCTCATTTATTATTGCATTATAGCCTTGGGTTAAAACTGGCATAGCTACAAAACCTGCAAGAATTACAGCCAAAGTATAGATAACAATATTTGGTGGTAATTGTTGAATTCCAAGCGCATTTCGAACCAAGCCAAGCACAATTGCTATTTTTGCAAATGCGGTAACTGTAACAGCTGCTAGCGGAAGCAATCCAACAGCAAATAATAAAACAAGCGCACTAAAGGTTTGATCACCTATTTGCATTTGCTTCTCCTATATTATTAACAGCCAAGCAAATAACATTATTAACATGCTGCAAATTACCACTAGCAATGATATTTTTATCAAGTATTAAAAGAGCCTCATTATTTGCCAAACGCTCAATTTTAAAACTATCCTTAATCTTCATACCCAAAATATTACTAGCTGGTATATTTAGAGTTCCAATCTTTATTCCAACAGATTTAGTATGACTATTTTTTGGTAAAAGTGATGATATTTTTTGAGGGCCAGAAGTGATAACTGAAACTGATGGTTCAAGCATAGCTTTCCATATTGTTCCGCTTTGGCGATAAATATACCCCTGCATTTCTTTATCAACCTTCTGCCCCAAACTCACCAAGTCGCCCACTTGAATTTCAGCCAAATCCTCTTCTATAATATCAATTGGACCAATCACTACATCACAAATATCTGAGCAGTTTTTTTCACCAGGAACTTGAAAAGGTAGCAAAGCCTTAGAAATTCTTTCAAGTATATCGTTATCATCACTTACAAAAACACCACTAAACACATTACCAAAGCTATTCACAAAAAAATCAAACCTATTTTCTTCTGGCAGCTCCTTTACCAAACTAACACCAATTATTGTGATGTCTGCGCCAAGTTTTTTTTCTAAATTTTGAAGTGGCTCAGTAAAGAGATGCTCAAAAACCACCCCACATTCAAGCCTACTCATCTCACCAAAAGAAATATTAGCTTGAGAATTGGCAAAAATATTCTCAACAAGATTCTGCTCTATATAAACGCTAAAATTCTTGTGATCTATCATCGCCTCAATCAATACAGGCGCTGTCATTTTTATAGGATCTGATTTTTCATCTAAAATAATTTCAGCTTCAAAACCATGTGCATTAAACGCAAGTTTTGGTGCTGCATCTCGCCATATTTTTTTATAATTATTCAGTGTCATATCCACGCCTACGAATCTTAATTAACCATAATCAATCATTCAAAGATGTAATATGCTTTAACCTTATAAGTTTTTTTTAAGAAATATTAAAAAAACTGCCGCTAATTGGCTTTTATTGTTCAGTATTTTCACTAATTAACTCATCACGAACTAGTTTTTCTTGCTCAAGTGAATCTGCAACATGTTGAATCTTCTGCTCTTTTTGCAAACACCGGTTTAATTTTTGTTGCGCTTTACTAACCATCTCAATGGCTGCTCTTTTTGCTCTTTCTTCAGACCAAATTTTTTTATTATGGAGTAAAATTTCCTCATCAATCATCGTATAAACATTGCAAACAACCTTATGTGTAGCTGTGTTAACATTTCCCGCCAGTGCTTTTTGCAATGCTTCTTGACGTTTCTTTACACTATTTTGCTTCATCAGTGCCAATTGACTTTGCAATGCAAGAATATTCTGTTCAATTTCACTAAGATGCAAATGCGCCATGCTAAGGTTTTTTTTAGCAACATCTACATGCAATTTTTTTGCGCCCAATAATTGTTCAATGGCTTTACTATCCATTGCCCATTATCCTATCCAAACCAGAAATACTATCATCAAGATGGAAAATATCATCTGGGGTTTGTTGTAAAAACTCCATCATGTCTTTATATTTTGAAATCGCCTCATCTGCTTCAGCATCTGCCCCCTTATTATATTCCCCAACCTGAACCAAAAGCTCAACTTCATTATATTTATTCATTAGGGAGCGCATTTTATTTGCAGAATCTAGATGTTCTTTAGTTATTAATTCTGACATTAATCTTGAGCGGGAAAGTAAAACATCAATTGCTGGAAAATGTCCCTTTTGACCAAGTTTTGAGCTTAAAATAATATGCCCATCTGTTAAACTTGTAAGTTCCTCTGCAATGGGGTCACCAATACCCTCAGCTTCAGTTAAAACTGTAAACATTGCAGTAATAGCACCTTTGTTTGTCTTCCCGCACCTCTCAATTAAACGTGGTAATTCAGCATAAAGAGAAGCCGTATATCCACGCCTAATTGCAGCCTCCCCTGCGGCAAGTGAAACCTCGCGTTGCGCCCTTGAAAAACGCGTAACACTATCAAATAACAATAAAACATTTTTTGATTGATCTCTAAAATATTCTGCAATGCAAAGCCCAAGGTGAGAAGCCATTAGACGCTCCATTGCTGGTTTTTCTGAAGTTGAAGCAACAACAACACAATTCTTTCTAACCTCAGGCGGCAACTGCCGATCCAACATTTCCCGAATTTCTCTACCACGCTCACCAATAAGCACCAAAACAACAACATCAGCTTTTGAATGTCTTGCAAGCATGGCTAAAATCGTAGACTTACCTGCCCCAGCATCACCAAGAACACTAACCCTTTGGCCAATACCAAGCGTATTTAACCCATCAATACTTTTAATACCTGTTTCAAATTTTTCATCAATCACTGGCCTATCCATAGGAGAAATTGATTCTGGTGTAATTAGCCTTGAAATAAGACGCTCCTCATGCAACGGCTCACCATCAAGCGGCTGGCCAAGACCATCAAGCACACGCCCAAGTAAAGCGTCACCCACATGGATTTTAAAAGGCTCTCCCGTAGGTATAACTTGTGCATCACTGGGCATGCCTGAAATATCACCCAAAGGGGCTAATATTGCATTTCCATCTTTTATCGAAATTGTTTGTGCAGATAAAAAATAGTCATTCATTGGGCTAACAATATTACATATTTCACCAATAAAAGTATTTTGCAAACTTGTTAAAATCCGAGCAGAATTTGCCTCAATTACTCGCCCAATAGAAACAGGAAAATTAGCAACCTTTAACTTATTGCCAATATTATTTGCACTTTTAGCAAGCAAGCCACTCATGAAATCAATCCTTTGGATTTTCTATTATTTTTGGATTTTTTTCATGTCGTTTAGTTGCTATATTACTAGATTTTTTACAAGCCTCAATTTCCAAAGCATCTAATTGTGTCTTTACACCAATATCGATTTCATGGCCGGCAAAATTAACAATACAACGCCCATCTTCCATAGAGTTATCTTTTTCAAACAAAGATTTATCTAAATTATTATCCTTTGCCCATCGCCAATTTTCCCACCAAGCCTCATCAAAACTTTTCGAAGTTACTTTTATTGACAATACATGATGTTGGCCATATTCACGCAAGGCAGTTTTTAACACTGATCTTTCAATATCTTTTTCTGGCAAACCACCAATTATTTTCCTCACACAATCAGCAATGATTTTGCCAAGTTTTCCCTCTACCCCAGCAAGCTCCTCAGTGAAATCTTTATTCAATTGTGCAGCTTTACTAAGGGCAATCATTTCTGCTTTAGCCTTAGCTTCAGCAATGATTTCATCACTTCTTTTTTTTCCCTCAACATAGGCTTTTTGTAGAATTTGCTCGGCCTGTTTTTTTGCGTCCTCAAGCGTAAGTTCTACTTCTTTAGAGTTTTTAGAAACAACAACTTCTGAAGCATTGGAGATATTTTCTTTCTGCTTTTGCTGTTCAATATTTCTTTTGGCTTTAATTATCTGCCCCTGATAAACCATCATAAACTCCTATATTATTGCAGCATCAACGTCTGAACGTTTTTCTTGTCTATTAAATGCTTTTGCAATCGCATAAACAGTTTCTCTTGCTTTCTCATGCTCAATTGCCTTTGCCTTCATAGCAGAGCTAGAATAAGTTTTTGGCAATAATAATCTAACATATAGGCTTGCAGACGCAGGAAGACCCCAGCTCCAGCCTGCCACACAACGCATTCCAGCATCTTTTACAAACTCAGCCAATTGATCTTTTTCAATCGAGAGATGCGAATATTCTAAATAATCTATCTCTGCCTTCATAGAAATTTGCAAGAGTTCCTTATTAAAAACAATTATATATTTTGCCAATATTTTTGGATCAACAATTTTTCGCAACATGCTCCCCATTAGAGCAAGGCCGCATAAATCAACAAACTTATCTTTGTTTGTTTTTAAAATATTACAGATATTTTGAACATCTTCATCAATTTCATCTTTGATTAAAGGAGCAAGACCATGTGCTAAAAGGACATTTTCAACAACTTTATTATTCACTCTTGGATTATTTTCTATTTCAACCCTAAGAGCTTCATCAGGAACACTCTTGATCCATGATCTAAGCCAATCAGGATCAATATCTGAACTATTCAATTCAAAATGTTTATTTATCTCACCATCTCTCATGATTAAGACTCTTTAGGCTTTGCGTCTTCTAAAAATTCAGTCTTAGGCTCATTTTGTAAAGGCTTCCATATCAACCTGCTCAATACAAAAAATGCCCCAGAGCTAATGATTAAGAAAATAATTAATGGCAAATAGTTTTTACTTTCTTTTTTCTTAAAAGAAGCATTTGCACCTTGATCTGCAGATACTGAATCAAACAATGCAACTGTTACATTTTCATAAACCAAACCATCTACAGATTTAGTGAGAAGATTTTTAATAACAGGGATATATTGAACAATATCAACTTTTGGATCATAATAAATGAAAACTGATGCCTTTGCATCGCTCTTAAAATTTGCAAAGGGAGTTTCTTCGGGGATTGTAATATGAACCCTAGAGGAAACAACGCCATGAATTTGAGTAATACTCTGAGCCATTTCCTGATTTAAAGCATACATAAAACGCGCACGCTCCTCAAAAGGAGTTGAAATAATTTTATCTGATTTAAAAACCTCACCTAAGGATTGATAAGTATTTCCCGGTAGCCCATTAGCCTTTAAAATCAGCATTGCATCAGCAAATTTCGAACGTTCAATGCTTAAATTAAACTTTCCATCATCGGTTCTTGCTCTAGAAGCATCAATTCCCTGCTCCCCCAAAACCATGATCATTTCATTGGCTTGACTTTCACTTATATCGCTAAATAATTCTTCTTTACAGCCGCTTAGAAGTAGACCAAATAAAATCACGCTAAACAGCTTTAGGTAAGTTTTTTTAGAAGAAATAAACTCCCATATAGCTAAAACACGCATTTATTTATTACTCCATTACCCAGCTTTTGATTAAAACTTCAATAAGCATTGAAGCCTAATCACGCATCTTAACTCTGACGTGTTAACATTTTTACCGCACCACCAACGCCAGTAACAACTTGACTTACCATAGCGACAAAAGATGCTCTACCAAAGGCATTTTCAAGCATTTGCATAGATGTTTCAGTAGACTTATTAGATGAAGAGCCATCTAACTGGGCTGATTGAAAATCAGGCTGCATTTCTGATTTAATACTATCAACAGCAGAGGGCTCAATTCTTGCAGAATCATAACTGCTATATCCATCTAAAGTCTTATGGATTGAGCCCATCATATTTCCAACAGACCCTTCATTCATCGGATTTGAAAGATTTACAGGATCTAAATCAACCGCTCTAACACTTGTTTCACTTGAGCCATTTGTCTTAGTTGCTTGAGATAATTGTTCCGCATCAACATTAGTGGGGATAGCTGCGCTAGATCCAACAGATACAGAAGAAATGGGGTCTATCATATTACACCTTACAAATTTACAATAAACAGGCCGAATTTTACAATAGGCTAGCCAAGCCGAAAAAAAGCGCACAAAATCTAAGCCTTAAAAAAAAGGCTAACCGCTACTAACAAATTGATATGATTAGGCTTCTTCTTTGCCTGCTTCTCTCATCATATTCAAAGAGGGCATCATAATCGAAGCACCAATAGAAACAATTGCATCGCCATTAAGAGCTTCAGAAAGCGCATTATCAAAGGCCGCTTTATCAGCTTCAGCACTAGTCGTTTGACTATCTAATTGCTGCTGTTCGTTCGCCTTCATAGAAGCAAGCTGACCTGCTCCACCAATACCATCTATCATAATAAAACTCCTATTGCTGTTTCGCAACCAACTTTTGTATACACTTTTTTAACTAAACTTACAACCTTTATACAGTTTTTTTTACAGATTTGCAAATTTATCGTCTTTATACTTAATTTTCAAAACTTTTATATTTATTTTTTATGCAGCTTGCGAGCTGTCTTGTTTGTCACCTTCTACACCAGAATCCACTAGCGAAATAGTGCCAATTGGGCGCAAGTGAAACTCATCTGAAATCTCTTGAAATGCCAAAACATTCAAATCAGAATTATGCTTTTTCAAATAAGCTCTTAAATGTGGGCGAATATCTGCCGAAGTAACAATAAGAGGCGGCTTTACACTTATTGCCTCTGCATCTGTTATTCTTGCAATTTGAGCTAAAATAGAATTAGAGGTCTGAGCATCAATTGCTAAAAAGCGAGCATCTTTTTCATTTTTTAACATTTTACGCAATCTGTTTTCTAAATCAGGTTCAATCACATAAGCTGCAATATAATTATCACTTCCCGCAAAATGTTGACAAATCTGGCGGCGCAAAGCATGACGAATATGCTCACTCATATCAACAGAGCCTCCAGTTTTACTAATAGAATCTACTAGTCCTTCAAAAAACAGCCTCCTTGAATAAATCGGCACTGATTCATCAACTAACTTTCTAATAATGTCTAACAATTGTGTAACATTAGCTTGTCGCTCAACTTCACCTGCTAATTGCGGATGCTCACTCTTAAGCAATTGCAAAATATGCTCAATCTGTGCAAATCCAAATAATTGTGCTGCATTTTTTAATATATAATAAATCGTCACATCAACAATAATTTGTGTATTACTCATTATCTGAGCATCAGCATCATCTAGTTTATTTAGGTCAGTATCTTCAACCCAATATGCTGACCTTATTGGCCAACCAGCCTCAGGAGGGTTTAGTGGCAATGCCAATAACTCAAGCAACTGTTTTTCACAAACCACAAGCGCACTCTTTGGCTGCATTTTTGTAGACAATACAGGCACACCTTCAATTATTATCTCAAACCCATACGGATCAAGACTATCATTTTGGTAAAAGCCAAACCTTGCAGGAAACTGCCCAAACTCTTGTGTAATCTTTGCTAGTGAACTATCTCGCCTATTCACAAATTCACTGTGATTTAATGAAGCAATCAACTCACTACCAACCCCAATCCTAACAATATCATTTTGATTGACTTGAACATCTTCAGGCTTAACCGCTTGCCCATCTTCACTTGAAGATTGTGCATTAGCACTGTCGTCTTCAATACTAGCTTGGGCACTCTGCTGATCTTGCTCTCTCTTGTCTTTTCTATAAATGAAAATTCCAGAAACTATAAATAATGTAGATACAAGTAAAAATAACACAATAGGAAAACCAGGAACAAAACCAAGCATTGCAAGGATAACACCTGCGACAATCAATGTTCTGCTTGAGCCACCAAGCTGAGAAGCAATTTCTGTTCCAAGGTCAGTTTGATCTTTTGAAACTACTCGAGTTATCACCAAGCCAGCACAAATTGCCAACAATAATGCTGGGATCTGACTTACAAGCCCGTCACCAACAGTTAGTCTAGAATATACACTTGCAGCTTCTCCTGCAGACATTCCCTCTGAGATTGTTCCAATCCCAAACCCGCCAGCAAGGTTAACAATAATGATGATGATACCAGCGATTGCATCACCTTTAACAAATTTCATTGAGCCGTCCATCGCCCCGAAAAATTTATTTTCTTTTTCTAAATCCATACGTTTTTGCGAGGCTTGCGCTTGGGTAATATCGCCATTTCTTAATTCGGCATCAATGCTCATTTGTCGACCAGGCATAGCATCAAGCGTAAAACGAGCGGCAACTTCGGCAACACGTTCTGAACCTTTGGTAACAACAATAAACTGCACTGTAGTGATGATAATAAAAATTACCAAACCAACAACTACAGACCCTTGCGTAACAAAAATTCCAAATGTTTCAATAATTGCACCAGCATCTGCTTGAGAGAGAATTAGGCGAGTTGTTGAAATTGAAATTGCAAGGCGAAAGGTTGTTGCTAGCAAAATTACCGTTGGAAACACCGAGAAATCTTCGGCTTTGTGCAAATAAATTGAAACCATCAAAATAAGAATAGTCAAAGACATATTCACCACAATCAAAGCGTCCATTAGGAATGTTGGCAATGGCAAAATCATCACTGATATGATTATCATCAGCAATAAAACCAGAGCCAAATCTTTTCTCATGGCGATTTTTGTAACTATTTGATTGAGCATTTCCATTAGCTAGCAATCCTTAGTTTGGAATTGCAAAAAACTTTAAACTGAGTGCGAGCTTCTTCAATTCTTAACTGCCCAAGTAAATTCAACGCATCAAAAAGCTGCACTAATGGATTTGCATTACTAGAGTGAAACTTAAATTCTTTTATTGCCTCGTCTGCCTTATCCCACCATTCATTAGCGATATAGGCTCTAATTAATAATCGCAAAGTTTGCAGATTTTCAGGTTCGTTAAGTCGACATAAAAGCAAAAGTGCAACGGCTTCATGAGCCTGGCCATAATTTAATTGCATCAAAGCAAGGGCATTTAATAATTTAACGTCTTGTTTGTTCAACAGCTTTGGCAGACTTCCCAAATTTTGAGTTTTTGTTTGCACAAAACTATTACTGCTCAAACTAGCTTGCCCAAAATCCTCTTGCTCCTGTCCCCAAAAATTTTCCTGTAAACTATCTGATCTATCACTCATAAGGAATTTCCTGTATTTCAATAGTTGGAATGCTAATTTTTGGGGCAATTCCATGTTGAGAATTTTTACCCTCAACTATAAGCATCAACCTTCTAATTTGCTCACCAATCATCATGCGGCCTAAATTCACCTCAGCTAAACTTTGCTCATCAATGGCAAAACTTTCAACCTTATTTAGCGATAACTCAATTGCTGAAAGTTTAGTAATTAATGCTTCATTTGATAGCCCTTTTAAGGGAGCTAAATCTATGGCTTCAACTGGGTTTATTGATTTTAAGGGAGTTGATTTTTTTACTCTATCCCACTTAAAAAATGCATTATTTGCATCAGCCTGCTTGGCTGCAATAGCCTTATCGGCAGCAATATCTTGCGGCTGAGGCAAATCAGATGGTTTAATTGGATTTTTATCTACTGAAGATACTTTTGATAATATCTGTTCGATAGGTTGCAGAACCGTATTTAGTCCAATGTTTGTCATGCAGCCCTCTTTATTTATCACTATTATTTCATGCGTAATTTACGCTAAGCAGTTTGTTAAAATAGCATTTTTAAACACAAATGAAAATCCACTTGAGCAAATACCTATCAACGCACTTAATGATTATAATTAATAAGCATTAGCCATTTATTTATATTTTGAACTTTCCTACAAAAAATAATTCTAAGTAATCTATACGGATAGTATTTTTCTCAAAATTATTCAAAAATTGCCATAATTAAAAAACCACTCTTAAAAAGAGGCGTTAACCTATGGCTAAACCAGTTTCTTTCATTATTAGTGAAAGTAACAAAACAAGCGATCTCAAAGATGGAGATGCGTTTGCGTTAGCTATTGAAAGTGCGAAAATCAAAACACCAGTTTCTCAAGAGCAACAAGATATACAGCCATCTTTTAGAGAAAACTTACCAAAAAACACAGGCAATCCAGATAAAGTCGTTTCCTCCAAAACAGACAAAAAAAACAAAAGCCTCAATAGCGAAACAGGTCAACAACAATCAAACTTCCAAACTTCTAGCCAAGCACAAGTTAAAATAAATCAGCAAGACACCAATAAAGCCATCTCTATTGAAATAGATCAAAAGAGCGAACTTTTACAAAAAACTAAGATTACTTCAGACGAGCAGAAGAATGAGCCGTTAAATATAACTGACAATATAAAAACAAAACAGAGTAGAAGCAGTGATGGGCAAGTCAACATTACCGATAATGCTAAATCAAAAACAACCCAAACCATAATTAATCAACAATACCCAATTCAAACAACTAACGATTCTCAAATTACCTCTGATTGGGGGCAAAATAATTTTACTACAACTTCCCGCATGTCAGCCAGCATTTTAACAAATACAAAAAATTCTATCCGTAACGACCATCAGCAAAGTAGCAGTGAGAAGCCAATCCCTTCTTTTGGTGAGGTTTCTTTTTTCAAAAACCCTCCACTTTCTCAAACCAAGGATATTTTAGAAACCAATTTCACGGATAGTTTTTCAACTTTTAAGAAGACTAAAAAATCCATAACAAATGATGCAATAAAACCCTCTATTCTTGAAAAGAATGAAGGATCTAAACTTAATGATTTTTCAAAAACAACTAGAAATATTAAGTTAGATGACCTTGCAAAAGACCCTTTAAAAACAAGCCAACAAGAGCCTAAAATAGGCATAGACAGCAATTTCAAAGATAATAAAAAACCAACTAAAAATGACCTACTCACCCTTAATAATATCACAAGTGAAAAAACCCCTGCAAGCAATTCCATTGTGAGCAATTCCATTGTGGGTCAATCTATTGATAAAAACACTAAAACCAATATCAAAAAAGATATAATAAAGTCATCTATGAACCAAGATGAGAATATTCAAAGCGATAAAAAAACTAGTGAAAGCGTCAAAATAACAACACCAGATATTAATGATGAAGCAAAGATAAATCAAATAATTGATGATAAGAAACCAAACAAAAAGATTATTGAAAAACCCATCACTTCAGCAATAGAGGATGAGCAGAAAAGCATTTCTAAGCATAGGAATATCACTTCAACTTCAGTGGACAACAAAAAAACTTTAGACATCATTAAAGATCAAACTTTTACCACCGATAAAAAATTACAAACTGAAGAAAACCTTAAAGCCACCATCAAAAATGAGCCGAGTTTGGACTTAAATTCCAAAGAAAAGATAGAGGAAAAGATTTTAAAAAAATCTATCTCCACACCAATTACTGATGAGCAAAAAATCACCTCCAAACAAAGTAGATCCATTAGTAAAATTGATAACGATGAAAACAATATTGGTACAGCTAAAGATAAATCTTTTCTCATCGATGAAAAATCTCAAAATCAGACTGTAGAAAAAACAACGACAAGAACAAACGATAAGGGTCTGATCTTAGATGACACGAGCAAACTTAAAGATAAACACATTGATAATAGCCTAGACAAAAAACCTATCTCTATATCAAATCTAGATGAGCAAAAAATCTTACCAAGTAATGATGTCCTAAGCAGAACTCAAGAAAAGACGGATATAAAATCAAAAGTCACCCCATTGCTTGATGATAAAAAGTCAAATGTAAACTCTACAACAATAGCTCCAACTATTGCTGATGAAAAACCCTCCATCTCAATTAGAAAAGATAGTAAAGACCTGAATAAACTTCCAAGCGAAAGCATATTTACGACCGAAAACAGGCTTCCAAATAAGAGCATAGTTGCAATCGAAAAGAAAAATTTAGCAACACTTGATAAAATAAATACTGATTTTAAGAATGAAGTTAAATCCTTAAAGCAAGAAATTTTAAATGATAAAGAAACTCAAACCAGCTTTAATTTTACTGCTGATAAAATCGTCAACGAAATTGAACAAAATAGTAAAAACCAAACAAGCCCTTATAATTCATTCCCACAAATAAAAGAAACTATTGCTTCTTATAAAGACACAAAAAACTCTTATCAATTTCTAAAAACTCTAGATAGCCAGCTTTCCGCATCGCCAACTAATATTACAAAAGATGAAAAAGGTAAAATTAGCGTTCAAAATTTTGATGGCCGCCAGCTTGCAAGTCTTAAGCAAAATACTGATGGCTCTTTTGAGATAATAAAAGACACTGGCCTAAAAGAAGAGTTAAAGAAAAACATCACAATCGCTGATGTAATTACAGCCAAATCAGATACGAGTATAATTACTGCTAAAGACATTACACCAAGTAGAAACAGCAAGGAAATTACCACCTCATTTGCTAACTATCAATCTATAAAAAGTATAGATAATTTCTTAAACAATGGCTCAATCAACGAGCTAAAATCTGTAAATAGCTTTACAATGAACTTGTCTACGCATGCTAATAATGAGCAAATTAAAAAAGTTCAAAAAACATTCGAAAAAGCTGAATTAATAGCTAACACAAGAATTAAGTTTGATGACGCTCAAAATTTGAAAAAAAATGCCATAACAAACAAAGAAAAAATTATAGCTGAACAAGAAATGAAAAAGGTACAAATCTCAGTTGAAAATTTAAAGACTGAAGATTTAAAAGTTGAACTTGCAAAACAATCCCAAACAAGAAAAGCCCAAACAAACCAACACACAAATCCCAATACGCCAAAAAGCTATTCTGATCTATTAGAAAAAGATTATCCCGCACAAAATATCAAACAGAATAAAAGTGTTGAAATAGAGCTAACAAGTCAAACAGAGATACCAAAACATTTGCAAAATACTAAGCAACTAGCCACTAGCGACAACAGAAATACAGATAATATTCGCACTTTGAGCGAGCAAAAAACACCTAGACTTGAGCAAACAAAAACCAACTCTCAAAACAACCCAGATATTACTCAACAAGACAGCTCAAATATAAAGCCCAATAATACTCAAAATATCCCTATTAATAAAAGAGATCAAGTTGCTAAATTTAACAACTATCAAACAAAGGACAAAGAAGAAGCCTCTGCTTTAAGAGAGATTAACAAACTTTATGAAACTACGAGATTCAATAATAAGTTACAAATATCTTCTACCTCAAATGCAATTCAATCTCTCGCATCTAACAACAATGTAATAGGGGCATTTGCAGCTTTGCTTAATCTCAATGGCCTAATAAAACCTAATGTTGAACATAAAAGAATTCAACTATTTGGGGTTGCAAAAAACATAAGTGTTATTGGTAATAATATCAGTGTCGAGGGTATAAATTATGAAAGACTAAAAACTAGCGATCATGTCTATGTTGCAACAGATATGCGTGATCATTTTTCTTCTTTATAAAACACCCCAACTAAAACACTCCAAGTTATTCTACGTATTTAATACGGATAGAATATATCTCTTTTAAGGCATATTATTTTTTGGTCATCATTAGTCATAACCTTTTGGGAGAGAGGTTTTAATGGCAAATATTATAGTTTTAGGGAGGTAAGCAAATGACAGAAATTCATTCGCCACCAGCAGATGTTGGTAAGCAATATTTGCCTAACTCTCAGATTTTTAATGACAAAATAAACTTAGTAAAAAATGAGAACCCTTCTGTTTTCAACTCTTTGCCAAAACCAAATACCTCAGTATTTTCTAACTATGCTTTTGTGCCAGAACAATCATTGCCAACGCCAGAACTCATCACATTTGACGAAAATAATAACTATAAAAGGCAAACTGGCTTCGAAGATGACGCTTTTCAATCAGATAAAGCAGATTTAACTGATATAGCTAAAGCACTAGGAAATCTTGCTTTAGGCAGTGCCACTCCTTCTGCTGTTTTTCCAGGTGCAATAGTTGAGTTCGGAGGAAATAAATATTTATATGCCGCACTAACACCTACAAATGAATTAGCAGAAGGCAATATTCTTGAAGCTGGAAAAAACACCACACACTTTCTTTCTATTATGAATAAAGGCATAATATTTACTGCCAATTATGGCACTGGCTCGGTTGAATCTGGCGTTCCAATAAGAATGCTTCAAGGTCCTATTAAAGACCTTCCTTTTATGGATAAAATTGGAAAAGCCATTCCAGAATTTTTTAGGAACGGCACTTATTTTTCTAATGCTCGCTTAGGTCCAAATAATATTAATTTAGATACCCAAGGCGAAAATACTTTTTTAACAGCAAGTTTAAATCAAGGTCTGTTTTTTCCAGTTAAAGAGACCAAAAATAACGCCAATAATTTAAATAAGACAAAACAGGCTCTAGCCATTCAAATGGTTCAAAACTTCAGCCCTGCAATGGTTGAAAACACCATTGGGGTTGCAGGAGCTACAGTGTTAAAAGTTATAGATACAGGAACTGACATTATCGCAGTTCTTGGGCTAGCAACTGGAGGAATTGGAACAGCTGCAACATTAGCAGGGAAAAAAGCAATTAAACATGTTGTAATAAACAAATTAATTACCGAATTAGGGAAAAATATAACTCCCGTGGTAGGGATAGCATTTAGGAGCGAAATTGGCGGTGATAAAGAATTAAATGGTAAGTTTAACACTCCAATGCCTGAAGGTGCACCAACTGACATATATAACAAAGTGAAGAGCTTTTTTGAAGATAATCAAATAAGCTCAAACAATGTTAATGAAGAAGCACCCGCTAAAACTGCCTTTGATAGTTTAGCAGTAGATAGCGTATTAAACCAAAATAGTTTTAAAATCGACACACCAAATGCCGATTTATATGCAAGCAATAATATTTCTTCTAGCTCAACTCAAAATAATGTTTCCTTAGATGATGTTAGCCAAGATAATTCTTCTCAAGATGATAGCTTATTTGAACAAACTTATATTGTTCAAAAAGGTGATACTTTGAGTGAAATTGCTGAGCAACAAATTGGCTTTAGTAATTATGAAGCTCTTTTAGAGGCTAACCCACAAATTACTAATCCAGATTTTATTATCGAAGGGCAGAAAATAAATATCCCAAAAATATAAAGCAAAATACTTACCCTCTACGTAGTTGCTACGGATAACATTTTGTTAAAATATCTCTAAACTACAAATATTGGCAAATCTAGTGGAGGAGAATATGTCATTGTTAGCACCATCTCATTCATTAACTAATGCAAGTTTGCAACAAGTAACCGCTGACGTTAATAAATTTAGCAATGAGGTGAATAATACCAACAATTCACAAGCATTTACCTCCAATGCTGCTGGTATTCCAGATCGCCCAAAATTCTTTACAGATCAATTAGCTAGGCCAGAAAATATCAGTAAAAACGAAGAGCAATCCTCAATCAGCCTGAAAAGATTTTATGCTGGAATTATGATTTCTCCCAGTGATTATATCCCTGGAATGGATAATCCAAGAACTAATCCTGAGGTTCGACGCAGAGATCAAGAAAGTAGAGATTATCTTGCTAACAACCCAAAATTAGCAAATTTTATAAACAAACTTCCTGCAGGTGTATCATTTGAAACCTATGTAAACATAGCACCCTCTGAATTTGTACAAGCACCAGTAGATTTTGTGATGCAAATGAGGGTTGAAGGATTTCAAAAACTTGCTGGCTATTCTTTAAAGAAGGCACTAACTGAGCGTTTAAAAAACACTAGAGCTACTGGGCAAGGGAATCAATCTTTAGAGCTTAGCCAAGCATTACACAATTTAATAAAATTATCACCCGGAATAGGCACTGATTTACGAGTTCGTATTTCTGTTAGTGGCGGCGATATTATTAATGCCTTGACTGATGCAAAAGATAACAAGGATTTTACTAGAACACTTTTAGACAATGCAACTATCGGGTTAAATTATCTAAAAGTGATGGACGTAGATAGTGGCTGGATTTCTAAAATTCTTCCCCCAAGTGTAATTAAAAAAATCCCCTTCATTGATGGCGCATGCGCATATATTCAAGTAAGATTAGTACCAGAAAATGCAATGAAAGCTGAGGGAGGCGACAATGCATCAAATATCTATTTTGTAGCTGGCTTTGAATCTGGTGACGTTTTTTCTTTCACTCCAAGCCTTGAGATGATTGGCTGGAACGGGAAGTTTGTTCCAAGCACCGATAAAATGACAATCCTAAAAACTACCGGAGAAAGAGCTTATGTAGTTGATGCATTTGACAAACAATTCACTCTTGATCCAAAATTTACCCCTCTTATTGATGGAGCATCTGGCAGAGATATTAATTCACTAATAGAAAAAGGTGAGATAAAATTAATAGATGATCCACAAAGATCTATATCAGAATCAGGTCTTGATGCTCTTATAGCTTCCTCTCCAACTCTTAGCGCATATAGCAAGGTTGGTGATGAGTTTTCAAAAATTATTGATAGTGGTGAAAAAATTTCTAAAGGATATAACACTGGTAATTCTAAAATATTTGGCCAAGGAATATTAGAGGCAGATAGAGCAGCTTACAAAACTGTAACAACAGCTTGGAATGCAGTTGGCACTAATATTTACGAAGCTGGTGATACTCTTTTTAATAGTGAAGATGGCTGGATTCCATCTCTCGCTAGAGAGGTAAAAGATTTTATTTATGATGAAGCCACAAACATTGATAAAACATTATTAACTCCAGTAGATACAGTCGAAAGATTTTTTGAAAATCTTGCAAGTGAAACAAAAGACATAGTACAAACAATCTCTGATACTGATAAAAAAGATATATCTGATGCCGCAAGTTCAGCATGGGATAGCATTTCTGATACTTATGTAAGTGCTGGTAAATCAATTGTTGATGGTAGCTTTGGTGAAGCAGTTGGGGATACTATTATTGAAGGTGCTAATATTTTTATAGCTATTGGCCAAGCTACAGGACAAACTATAAAGTTTGGAGTTAATACAGTTAACAGCACACTAGACGCAGTCGTGGAGACTGCGGTTGATGGAGTGATGGCAGTGCCTGAAGTTACACATAAACTAGCTTATCTTGCAGGTGATGCAGTCAAGCGATTAGTAACCGATAAAGACCACGAAACCTCAGATATTAAAGTTCCATCAAGGCCAGATTTAAATTCCATAAATGATAATCAAATGGAAATTTCAACACAAGAAACCAGCATATCAAACGCAAGCCAACCTGTTTCAGAAAAAGCAAATTCATCTAAAATAAGCACAACAACAAATAATGAGGCAATTATCACTTCTAGAAATAACGATAATAGCTACATAATTCAAAGAGGTGATACTCTTGGTGAAATAGCACAAGATCATGGCGGGTTCAGCACATTAGATAATATCGTAAAAGCCAACCCACAAATTACTAACCCCGATATGATTTTTGCAAATGATGAAATCATCATTCCAAACAACACCAAAGACACCAAACAATCTACTATTTACACTGTTCAAAATGGTGACACTCTTAGTAAAATAGCCGAACGCCATGGCGGATTTAGTAACTTGAATAATATCATAAGAGCTAACCCGCAAATCTCAAACCCTGATAAAATTATTGAGGGCGACGAAATAATCATTCCAAACCATGGCCAAAATCATGGCTGGGTTTTTGAATAATCATTAGCCCCCAAAATATTATTTTGAGTTCTATGGTTTACTTGCCTATTAAGTTATTTGCCCATTAATTTACGAATTTTCTCAATTGCACTTGAGCGTGCTTCACCAAACGCAATCGTGTCAATTACGCTTCCGCTCTCATCAACAATAAAAACATTCGCTGTATGATCTACCAAATATTCATCGGTAGTTGTATCACCAACTGTTTGTGAGAAAATTCCAAACGCTCGCTTAATATCATCTACTTCATCTTGAGTTCCAGACAGACCAATAATGGGAGTTCCAAAACCTTCAATATAATTTTTTAGCATTTCAACCGTATCACGTTTGGGGTCAACTGAAGCAAAAATTATCCGCAAATCTTGTGGCTCAATTTCCAATTCTTCCCGCCAACTTGTGCTTTCAGATAAAGTCGTTGGGCAAATCTCAGGACAAAAAGTATACCCAAAAAAAATCAGGCTTTTATGACCTTTCAAATCTTCTTGAGTAAATTTACCACCCTCAGTTGAGCTAATAGAAAACTCACCACCAAAAACCGCCAAGGGCTTTACGGGCGGGCTAACAAAATAAAGCACGCTCGCAAATATCCCAATAAATAAAACCGATCCCCAAAGAATTACTCTAAGGGTTGAAAATCCACCTTGTTTTTTACTCATAATTAATCCTCTAAATCTGTAGTGCCTGTTGGCACACCATCACGCGAAAGTGTTATTTTCTCAATTTTTGCTTCTGCTGATTTGAGCAAAACCTCACAATGATTTTTTAACGCTTCACCACGTTCATAAATTGAAATTGATTCTTGCAAGGGTGCTTGGCCACTTTCAAGTTTATTCACAATAATCTCTAACTGCTCCAAAGCAGTCTCAAAACTCATATCTTTTATATCATCATTTGAATGTTCTGACATTCTAGAACCCTATTTTTTAGAAAAACTATTATTTTTTAACATGGCCATATGTGCATTTACACCCTCAGCCAACCCTATCAAATCATATCCACCCTCTAGCATTGATACAATATGATTATTGCAATATTTACCAGCAATATCCATTAACTTTCCTGTGACCCAAGCAAAATCATTTGCTTCCCAATTTAATTGCGCCAAAGGATCTCGTCTATGGGCATCAAAACCAGCAGAAATTAAAATAATATCTGGTGAAAAATTCTCAAGAGCAGGTAAAATACGCTCATTATAAGCCGCCCGCATAGTCTCACCATCACTATTTGCAACAAGTGGAGCGTTAAAAATATTGCCCGCACCTTCCTCTCTTAATAGCCCACCTCCGGGGAAAATTTGCTCCTGATGCGATGAGGCATAAAAAACTGATTTATCAGTATAAAAAATATCTTGCGTACCATTACCATGGTGAACATCAAAATCAACAATTGCAATCCTCTCAAGCCCATATTTTTGTTGTGCATAGCGAGCTATAATCGCTATGTTATTGAACAAGCAAAACCCCATAGATTTATTAATTTCAGCATGATGTCCAGGGGGGCGAGTGGCACAAAAAGCATTATCTACCTCACCCAAAACCACCGCCTCCAACGCTTGCAAACCCGCCCCAATTGCGCTGGCAGCAGCTTCAAAACTATTAGAGCTAATATAAGTATCAGCATCAATATAGCCAATGCCTTCAACAGGCCTAATATTTTGCAAATTTTGCAAAACAGATTTTGTGTGAACTAACTCAGCCAAGCCCAAATCAGCTTCTTGTGCCTTTACTCGCACCAAGTCATGAAATAAAGAGCCATTTAAAGCCTTATCAATAGCATCTAATCGCTCGCCTCTTTCTGGGTGAGCATTAGGAGCTATATGTTTTTTTCCATTTGGTTGAGAAATAAATAAACTACTCATATAGCGACCCTATTTGAACTCATATATTATATTCATAAGTTTTCTTGACGAACTAGTAAACTCTTGGCAAATAAGTGGCATGAAAAATAAACAAATTCATCCAAAAAACATATCCGAAGCAGCATTAATTTTACGCTCAGGCAAACTCTGCTCCTTTCCAACCGAAACAGTTTACGGACTTGGAGCTGATGCAAATGACGATAATGCAGTGCTTGCAATTTATCAAACAAAAAACCGCCCAAATTTTAATCCACTAATTATCCATTGCGCTGATATGGAGATGGCAAAAACCTTGGTTGATTTTTCTCCCTTGGCCTTAGAATTAGCCCAATTTTGGCCAGGGCCTTTAACTCTTGTTTTGCCAAAGAAAAAAACCGCCCCAATATCCGATCTTGTAAGCGCAGGGTTAAATACTCTTGCCATTCGCATTCCAGCCAATAAAATTGCTCATGAATTGCTAAAAGCCACAGGAAGGCCACTCGCCGCTCCCTCCGCAAACCCTTCTGGCAAACTCTCCCCAACAAATGCACAAATGGTCATTAAGAGCTTTGAAAATAAAGTCCCTGTGCTTGATGGAGGTGCTTGTGAAGCGGGATTAGAATCTACAATTCTTACAATAAATGACAATGAAATAATTCAACTTCGAGCTGGAGCAATTGCAAGAGAAGATATTGAAGAAAAAATTGCAAAAATAATAAAAATTGCAAAACAAGATGATAAAATATCTGCACCAGGAATGATGAAAAGCCACTATGCCCCATCGGCAAGCCTTCGCCTAAATGTGAATAATCCAAATCCAGATGAGGCCTATCTTGCATTTGGGAAAACACAAAATCTACCAAACCCTATAAAAAACCTTTCCCCCTTAGGTGATTTAAAAGAAGCCGCAAAAAACCTATTCTCATATCTAAATGAATTAGATGATGGTAAAATAAAGAAAATTGCTGTTGCACCAATCCCAAATCAAGGCTTAGGCGAGGCAATCAATGATCGCCTAAAAAGAGCTAGCACACCAAGATAATTTAACCACGCACATCATAAGGTTTTTGATCGCGCCAAAATTTCATTAGACTCTCAAGGTCAGGGTCGCTCTCTTTTGGCAAAACAATCCTTAGATTTACTAAAATATCCCCATCGCCAAACAGCCCTTTTCCCTTAAGGCGCAATGATTTTAGTGTATCAATTCCTTTAGGTATGTTTAACTCAACTTCACCTCCAAGTGTCGGCACACGCACTTTTGCTCCAAGCACCGCTTCATATAGAGCAATAGGCACATCAACTTTTAAATCATTTCCATCAATACGAAATTTCTTATGCTTTTTATATTTAACGCTAATAATTGCATCACCCGCTGGCCCACCATAAGAATTTTGCTCTCCTTGACCTTTCAAGCGAATTTGCTGCCCATCTTTAGCCCCTTTTGGCAATTTCACTGCCAGACTTTTCCCACCCGGCAAAAGCACATTAACACTAGCACCCCTATTAACCTCTTCAAGGCTGACATGTGCGTTAGCTGTATAATCTTTAGCCTTTGCACCAGCACCTCCAAAAGGGCTTTGCGCTTGCCTTGCACCTTGTTGACCGCCACCAAATGGTGACCCACCAGCTTGCGCGCCCCCCATTGAACTCATAAACTCACGCAATATATCTTCGCTATTAAACCCACCAGCCTGTGCATTTCCTTGCGGCCTTGCACCACCTCGCTTTTGGCCAAAATCAAAGCCAGCATATTTGGGGTTGCCCTGAGCATCAATTTCCCCACGGTCAAACTGCGCCCGCTTTTCTTTATTCGAAAGCAGGTCATAAGCAGATGAGACTTCGTTAAATTTAGCCTTGGCTTTTGGGTCATCTTTATTTTTATCTGGGTGATAAATCTTAGCCAGCTTACGATAAGCAGACTTAATATCCTTCTCACTCGCTGACTTAGCAACATTCAACACTGAATATGGATCACGCATATTTTTACTTTCTTTTTAAAGAAGAGTTGCCTCTTTTGTTCTCTCTTGGCATATATGGCTATGGATATGCTAAATGTCTAGCTTTTAAGAAATTCAGATTATAGGTTTTTTTAAATTATGAACAATCCAAGCCTTACTTCAAAACTTTTTGATGACAATAAAACTAGTGATATTGACCCCTTTGAGCTTTTTAAAGAATGGTATGAAATAGCTAAACAATCAGAAACTAATGATGCAAATGCTTTATCTTTTGCAACAGTTGATGCATCAGGCATGCCAGATGTTCGAATATTATTAATGAATGGCTTTGATGAAAAAGGTTTTGTTGTTTATATGAATTTGCAAAGTGCCAAGGGTGAGCAGCTTAAAGCAAACCCAAAAGCTGCGGCTGTTTTTCATTGGAAAACATTAAGGCAACAAGTACGAGTACGTGGAGAGGTTGAACAAGTATCAGATAAACAGGCCGATGATTATTTTGCAACCCGCCCTCATGGCTCGCAAATCGGCGCACATGCCTCAAAACAATCACAGCCTTTAAAATCTCGTGATGAATTATTGACTGCCACAAAAATGATAGAAAAAAAATATCCAAATAACGTTCCAAGGCCTAATCATTGGTCGGGATATAGAATTTTACCGCTTGAAATAGAATTTTGGAAAGATGGGAAATATCGTCTACATGATCGAATAGTTTTTAAACGAGAAACACTTGATTCTCCTTGGCGTGTCATTCGCCTAAACCCGTAAAAGAGTAAAATGCGTAAAATAATAAGAAGATCAAAACTTGCTTCATGGTCACGGCGTTTAGGCTCAATTGCCTTGCCAATACTTGTGCTTTCTATCTTTATGCATCGATCTTCCTCTATTATAACTGAAACATTTCAGCTTATTTTATCAATTAGCTTCATCATAGCCTTTTTGGCACTTATTAGTGGCACTATTGCTTTAATCCAGCTTTGGTTTAGTGGTGATAAGGGTTGGTCACGTGCTTTAATGGGTGTATTTTTAGCTCTCTTTTGCCTTTCTCCCCTTGTTTTTGCTAGCATAGAGGCACAAAAATATCCCAACATTTCAGACATTAGCACAAATCCTGAGCTTAACCTTACGCTAATTTCAAATATCCAAAGGCCAAATGCCCAAAAGATTGAACAACAAGAATTACTAAAATTTTTCCCAAATCTTATAGCTAGAAATTATCAACTAGATGCCAAACAACTTTATGATTTGGTAAAGGGGCAGATAAGCAAAAATAGATGGAAAATTATTAAAACTCAAAATATCAATACATCTAGCAAGCAAATAAACGCC
>JAMONZ010000099.1 GCA_027066315.1 Hyphomicrobiales bacterium | reverse complement strand
AATAAATCTCCTGCAAAATCACCAGTAAAAGGCCGCCCAGTGCGATTTGCTCCCTTTAAACCCGGAGCCATACCAACAATGATAAGTTTTGGGTTTTCATCACCCCAAGCAGGAACAGGGGCATTAAAAAAATCAGGAAATTTCAGCTGATTTTGTAATCGAAATTCAGCTAAGCGAGGGCATAATTTGCAATCAGATATGGGTTCTGCTGGCTTAGCTTTAATCTGAGTTTTTATAATATCAGTCTTTTGGGTCAAAATTTATAAACCTATTCTGCTTCAATTTTTTTTACCAAATCAACAATATCAATAAAATAATCAGCTGCCCGCCTTAATTCGTCAGCAATCATAGGAGGGTTTGTTTTTAGAGTTGAAACTACGGTAATTTTTTTACCTCGTTTTTGTAATGCAGCAATAAGAGCGCAAAAATCCCCATCACCTGAGAATAAAATCATATGGTCATAATGCGCCGATACTTCCATTGCTTCAATCGCTAATTCAATGTCCATATTGCCTTTTAGTTTACGTTCCCCAGAAGAATCGGTGAATTCTTTTGCAGGTTTTGTCACCATTTTAAAGCCGTTATAATCAAGCCAGTCAATGAGGGGGCGGATTGATGAGAATTCTTGATCCTCAATTATGGCAGTGAAATAATATGCCCGCACAAGATATGCTTGGGTTTTATAATTTTTAAGCAGAGCAGCATAATCAATGTCAATTCCAAGTGCTTTTGAGGTGGCATGGACATTCGCCCCATCAATAAAAATCGCAATTTTCTCACGTGGATCAATTGTCATTATTTTCTCCGCAATTTAATAGACAAAATTATTATGTCTAACTTTTTTCAACGCTAGCATGTTAGCTCTTATAAAATAGCATTTTTTTACAGTTTTATTCTGATTCAAATCAATTTATCTTGTCATTGACTGGCTTTAACGGCTTGTTTTTTTATAAAAGCTGGTGTAAGAGGAAATTTGATTTTATCCCTTAACAAAAGTGGAGACTAATGTGGCACGAGTCACCGTTGAAGATTGTATTGAAAAAGTCGAAAATCGATTTGATTTGGTCGTCATGGCAGCACATAGATCACGCTTGATTTCTTCAGGCACATCTATCACTGTTTCCCGAGATAATGATAAAAACCCTGTTGTTGCACTACGTGAAATTGGCGATGGAACAATTTCTCCTGAAGATTTACTTGAAGAAGTAATTCATTCACTGCAAAAATATGTTGAAGTTGATGAACCAGAAATAGCAAATCTTGATGCTATTGAAGATCATGCAGAGGGTGATGCAGTTACATTTGATTCTATGAGTGAGGACGAATTGCTGCATGGTATTGAAAGTCTTTCACCGCCAGATCGTCGTGATGATTGATAGATTTTGAATTTTATATATTATTAAGGCACTAGATTATTTCTAGTGCCTTTTTTTATGTTGTGGGCCAAAAGAGCAATTAATATTATGATGCGTCAATTTGAACTTGTGGAGCGGGTTTTAGCTTATAACCCCAATGCCGATGAAGCCTTGTTAAACAAGGCCTATGTCTATGCAATGCTTAAGCATGGCATGCAAACTCGTGCCTCAGGCGATCCATATTTTGCTCACCCGCTTGAAGTTGCCTCAATCCTTACCGAGTTAAAACTTGATGATGCAACAATTGTTGTTGCGCTATTGCATGATACAATTGAGGATACAGATGCAACACGGCAAGAAATAGATCAGATGTTTGGTTCTGAAATTGGTACAATTGTAGAAGGATTAACAAAAATTGATCGCCTAAACCTTGTATCTAAAGAAAAGGCACAAGCAGAAAATTTGCGAAAATTATTATTGGCAGTTTCAAAAGACGTACGAGTTTTATTGGTTAAACTGGCCGATCGATTGCATAATATGCGCACGATTGAATATGTAAAAGAAGAAAAAAAGCAAAGAATAGCACAAGAAACTATGGATATTTATGCCCCATTGGCTGGTCGCATGGGCATGCAAGATATGCGCTCTGAGCTAGAGGATATTTCTTTTAAAATATTACAACCACAAAATTATGCTGCCATTACCAATCGCATGGCTGAGTTAGAAAATAGCTCAAAAAAAGCGATAGAAATTATTTCAAAAGAGTTAGAGCAAAAATTCACCCAAGAGGGTATAAAAGCTCAAGTTAGTGCTAGAATAAAATCTCCATGGTCAACTTTTGCAAAGATTGAACGTGAATCTATTTCCTTAGAAATGCTTTCAGATATTATTGGCTTTAGGGTAATTGTAGAAAATATTGAAGATTGTTACAGCACTTTGGGTGTTGTGCATACCTCTTGGCAGGTAGTGCCAGGGCGATTTAAGGACTATATTTCAGTACCAAAACATAATGATTACCGCTCAATTCATACAACAATTGTGGGGCCAGGCAGACAGCGGGTCGAGTTACAGATTAGAACTTGTGAAATGCACAGAATTGCAGAATATGGCATTGCCGCCCATGCTCTATATAAAGATAATGTTTCAGAAAATCTAAAACGCTTAGAGCAGGAAAGCAAAGCCTATGCTTGGTTACGCTCAACGATTGACCACTTGACTGATAGCAATTATCCCGAAGAGTTTTTGGAATATACCAAGCTAGAATTATTTCAAGATCAGGTTTTTTGCTTCACCCCACTTGGCCGTTTAATTGCGCTTCCTCGTGGTGCAACTCCAATAGATTTTGCATATGCTGTCCACTCAGAGCTTGGCGATATTTGCGTTGGGGCAAAAATAAATGGATCACTTGTTCCACTAACTACAAAATTATTTAGTGGGGCGGAGGTTGAAATTATTGTTGATCAAAACCATACCCTGCCAGCCTCGATTGAGGGCATAGCCGCAACAGGTAAGGCACGTGCTGCCATTCGCAAAACTGTGCGTTTGGCAGAGCAAAAGAGAACTATTTCTTTGGGCGATCAAATGCTTTTAGCAATTTTGCATGATGAAGGTTTGGAGTTTGGAGATGATGAAATAAATAAATTAGCGCAAGAAATGGAGCAAGAAAACAGGCAGGAATTAGCTGAGAATATTGGTTTGGGCGTTATAACAAGTGAAGATTTAGCTAAATGTGCAGCTGTTTTTAAAGGTGTTCATAGAGTTTCTAGCAAAAAAATAAATCTTCCAATTGCAAGAACTGCTGACGGCTGGTTTGCGTTAAAATCTAGTGATAGATTTAGATTTCGTGTACCAAGAGGGCAGGGAGGAAATGAAAAAAGCCAATTATTAGACTCCGATACTGAGGTAAAAATATCGCCGGAGGGTTTAGTGCCAGGAGATAGAATTGTTGGTATTATGACAAAAGAGAAATTAATAACAATCTATCCAATTCACTCTGAGGCCTTAGTAGATTATCATAATAACGATGTTCGTTGGATTGATGTGCGCTGGGATATTCTAACCGTTGAAAAACGCTATCATAAAGTCGCAATTTCTATGTTGGCACAAAATAAACCAGGAATGTTGGCAAAAATTTCATCACTGATTGCCCAAAGAGATGCTAATATTCATAACATGGTATTACATCAAGCATCGCCAGATTTTCACAAATTAATTATCGAATTGGAACTTACTAACTTGCCTCAGCTGGTTGATGTAATAAACTCATTAAAAGCTGACCCTAGTATTTCAAAGGTAAACCGTGCCTCAATTATTGAAGCAAGAACAATAAAGAATATTGATTGGAATATGAATAATCCAACACAACAAATTAAGAAGAACAAATGAAGCAAACTCAAGTATTAGACATTTTTCGCCAATGCGATGCAATTTTAGAGGGGCATTTTATCCTTTCCTCTGGGTTGCGCTCCGCTGTTTTTTTACAAAAAGCACTAGTTTTTCGCCAGCCAGATCAATCAAGCAAATTATGCAAAGCCTTGGCCGATAAAATAATTAGTGAGGGATATGGTGATATTTCGCAAGTTGTATCGCCAGCTGTTGGCGGAATAATTCCAGGTTATGAAACTGCTCGTCACTTAAAAAAACCTGCAATATATACCGAAAGGGTGAATAATAAGTTTGAGCTGCGTCGTGGTTTTGAAATTTCAAATGGTGAAAAAGTAATAGTGGTAGAGGATATTGTTTCCACAGGTCTTTCTATTCGAGAATGCATTCAAACGCTTAAGGATTTAGGAGCAGATGTTGTTGCAGCGGCCTGTTTAATAGATAGATCAGCAGGAGAAGCAGATATTGGCGTACCGCTTATTTCATTAGCTCAATATAAAGTTAAGGCTTATGATCCAGATAATTTGCCGCCAGAATTAGCCACAATTCCTGCAATTAAACCAGGCTCAAGAGGTCTATAAAAATGATAATAGGGCTTGGGAATGATTTATGCGATATTTCACGAATAAAAAAAACACTTTTGCGTCATGGTGATCGCTTTACCCATCGTTGTTTTACTGAAATTGAGAGAGAAAAATCTGACAAGCGAAAAATGCGCGCTGCATCATATGCAAAAAGATTTGCTGCAAAAGAAGCAATGGCCAAGGCACTTGGAACGGGCATAAGCCAAGGAGTTTATTGGCAAGATATGGGGGTAGAAAACTTACCTAGTGGTAAGCCAAGCATGGTGATTAGAGGCAATGCAAAAAAGATTTTACTTTCCCTTGTTCCAAATGGATTTAAGCCCCATATTCATATTTCTATTACTGATGACAATCAAATGGCACAAGCATTTGTAATTATTGAAGCATTACGATATTGAACATAAGAATATTGAGCCTTTTCTCAATTCTATTTATAAACTGGAAAAATACTGATGAGCAAATCTAAACAAGATAGCAAAAAGCCAACTAGCCTTTCTTCTGAAATTTGGGAAACAATCGTTATAATATTTCAGGCCTTGCTAATTGCACTTGTGTTTAGAACATTCCTTTTTCAGCCGTTTTTTATCCCCACTGCCTCTATGCAGTCATCTTTGATGATTGGGGATTATATTTTAACTTCAAAATATTCCTATGGTTATGGGCGATATTCTTTTCCGCTTGGAATTTTTCCATTCAATGGCCTGATTTTTGAACGTGCACCAAAGCGTGGTGATATTGCAGTTTTTCGTCCAGTTCCTCAAACTGATGTTTATATAAAACGTGTTGTGGGTCTACCAGGTGATATTCTTCAAGTGAAGCAGGGTGTTTTATATTTAAATGGCACGGCCTTAAAACGTGAAGAAATTGGCCAATCAATTGATAAAGATAGCATGGGGCGTACGGTTGAGGTTACCCAATATCGTGAATTTTTACCCTCGGGCATGTCATATACCATTCAAGAAATCTCAGATAATCAATATCTTGATAATACGGCACAATTTATTGTGCCAGCAGGTCATTATTTTATGATGGGTGATAATCGAGATCGCTCTGGTGATAGTCGTATTCTTAGCTCTGTTGGTTATGTTCCTGCGGGCAATTTAATTGGCAAAGCTCAGGTTCGTTTCTTTTCGCTAAAGGATAATGTTTCTCCTTGGAAAATATGGCTATGGCCGCAAAATCTTCGTCTAGATCGTATGTTTGAGTCAGTATATCAATGATATTTAGCTCGAAACATCAAGCATTAGCTGATCTTGAAAAAAAACTAAATTATAGTTTTAAAAACCCTATATTTTTGGAGAAGGCATTAACTCATTCAAGTGCAATTTCACCTGCAAAAAGAATTGAATTCTCCTATCAGCGATTAGAATTTTTAGGTGATAGAATTTTGGGTCTAGTTGTTGCTGACTTATTGTTAAAACAATTTCCTAATGCAAATGAGGGTGAGTTATCTCGCACTCTAAATGCCTTGGTGAGGAAAGAAACTCTTGCCCATGTTGCTCTTGGTTTAAGCCTTGGAGATTATATTAGCCTTGGTGAAAGTGAAGCAAAATCAGGCGGAGCAAAAAAAGAGGCTATTCTATCTGATGTTTTAGAAGCCATTTTGGGGGCTGTTTATTGCGATGGTGGGCATGATAAAGCCTATGCTTTGGTGCAAAAACTCTTTGCAAATATGATCTCAAGTGCAAATGAGCAAGGGGTGGATTCAAAAACCTTTTTACAAGAATGGGCGCAAGCTCGCAAACTTGCCCCGCCAACATATACCGAAATTTCTCGAGATGGACCAGATCATTCACCCATTTTTACGATTGAAGTAAGCATAAATGGTTTTGAAAAGTTTAGTGCTAGTGGCTCATCAAAAAAACTTGCCGAACATAGTGCCGCTAAGAAATTTTTATTAGAAGAAAATATTTGGAAAAATAATACAGATACGGAAATGTTATGAATGAAAATAAGCAAGATGTTAGCACAACAAAATGTGGGTTTATTGCACTGATCGGTGCGCCAAATGCGGGTAAATCAACCTTGCTAAATTCATTAGTTGGTACAAAAGTTTCTATTGTAACTCACAAAGCGCAAACCACCAGAGCGCAGATACGTGGCGTTGTAAGTGAAGAAAATTCACAAGTTATTTTTATTGATACCCCCGGAATTTTTAAGCCAAAACGTAGGTTAGATAGGGCAATGGTTCATTCGGCTTGGAGCGGAGCAGGGGACGCAGATATGAGTGCGTTAATTGTTGATGTTCACAAGGGTTTGAATGAAGAAGTAGCAGAAATAATACGTGGATTAAAAAATGTAAACCATCGTAAAATTTTGATGTTAAATAAAATTGATACGCTTGATAGAGAAAAACTTTTAGAACTAACAAAACAAATAAACGCAGAGTTAGAGTTTGAAGAAACATTTATGATTTCGGCTTTAAGAGGCGATGGCGTTAAAGATTTTATGAATTGGTGTTTAGAAAATGCTCCGCTTGGCCCGTTTCACTTTCCAACAGATCAGCTAACAGATTTAACCCTTGCGTTAACGGCGGCAGAAATTACTAGAGAAAAATTATTTAATAAAATACATGAAGAAATTCCATATAATGCAACGGTTGAAACCGAGAGCTTTAAAATTCAAGACGATGGGTCTTACAGAATAGATCAGGTTATTTATGTTACAAGAGATACCCATAAAAAAATTGTACTTGGAAAAAATGGTCAAGCAATTAAGTCAATTGGCTCTGATTCTCGTAAAGAATTAATGGAAATATTTGACACTAAAGTACATCTATTTCTTTTTGTAAAAGTGCGTAAAAACTGGGCAAATGACCCTGAACGGTATCAAGAAATGGGCTTAGAATTGCCAAAGAAATAACCAAAGCCAAAAACTCCCAGACTCAATGTTTTGCACCAAACGGCGGGGGTGTCGGGGACGAGAGCAAAGCGACCAACGGCGACAAGAAAAGAGCAAATAATATACTAGTTATAGATTTTGCAAAAAAATAGGAAATAATTATTATCTCACCTGAGCTTCTCTTCTTCCTCCCTCTTGCTGGAAGGGTTAAGAGGCTCTATAAAAATCAATTTTTTAGAGGTTGAAATGCAATGGTCTAGCGAAGGTTTAATAATAGGCATAAAGAAACACGGCGAAACCAGTTTGATTGTTGAGGCAATGGTAGTTGGTAAGGGGCGGCATCTTGGTTTGGTTCGGGGTGGACGCTCAGCAAAACTTTCACCAATTTTACAAGCTGGCAATAGTGTAAAAATAGATTGGCGGGCAAGACTTGAAGAACATTTGGGCGTTTTTTCTATTGAGTTAATAAAGGCCAGAGCTGCTGAATTAATTGCAAAGCGAAAAAAACTCTCTTTAAGCGCACTTTTAAACGATCATTTGCGCCTTTTAGCCGAGCGGGATCCGCATGATGAATTACTATCAATGGCATTGTCATTATTAGATAGTGAAAAAGACGATCAAGAGTTAGCACGTGATTTAGCGATATTTGAACTCAAATTATTAGACGAGCTTGGTTTTGGTTTGGACATTTTTTCATGTGCTATAAGTGGAGAAACAGTTGGGTTAACCCATGTATCACCAAGAACGGGCAGGGCAGTGACGTTGGAACATGCTCAGCCATATATAGATAGATTGTTGCCTTTGCCTGCATTCCTTGTTGACGAGGTAGAGCCATCTTTAATTGATGTGAAAAATGCCATTGCTCTTAGCGGGCATTTTTTGTCAATGCATGTTTGGTTAGCAAGGCAAATAAATCCACCCACAACCCGTGATAATTTGATAAAAATTTTGCTATAAGTAAATAATGATTCGTTTTTGGTAGAAGAGATTTTTATGAGCAGTTCTGACTTATTGCCCCCAGTTGATAAACAAGGCGTGATTGACCTTAAAAAAGCACTTGAAGAGCGTTACCTCTCTTATGCGCTAACCACAATTACCCAGCGTGCGTTACCAGATGTTCGTGATGGTCTAAAACCAGTGCATCGACGTATCTTATATGCCATGCGTTTATTAAAACTTGATCCCAATCAGGGCTATAAAAAATCTGCCCGCATTATTGGTGATGTGATTGGTAAATATCAC
This sequence comes from Hyphomicrobiales bacterium, assembly GCA_027066315.1. Taxonomy (GTDB): domain Bacteria; phylum Pseudomonadota; class Alphaproteobacteria; order Rhizobiales; family Devosiaceae; genus S141-66. The sequence goes on along the minus strand of JAMONZ010000099.1, from coordinate 15,038 downwards.
CCGCATGGGGATCAATCAGTTTATGATGCTTTAGTGCGTTTGGCGCAGGATTTTGCGGTACGTTATCCATTGGTAGATGGGCAAGGGAATTTTGGTAATATTGATGGCGATAGTGCCGCTGCAATGCGCTATACAGAAAGCCGCATGACCGATGTTGCTGCTCGTCTTATGGAGGGAATAGCAGAGAATGCAGTAGATTTTAAAGAAACCTACGATGGTGAAGATAGCGAACCATATGTGTTGCCGTCAAATTTTCCTAATCTATTGGCAAACGGCTCAACCGGTATTGCGGTTGGCATGGCAACATCAATCCCACCTCATAATGTTGTAGAATTATGCGATGCAGCACTTTATTTAATTAACCACCCAGATGCAAAAACATCTGAAATTATGAAATTTATTCCCGGCCCCGACTTCCCAACTGGGGGGATTATTGTTGAAGATAAAGCATCAATCGAAAATGCCTATGAAACAGGGCGTGGTGGATTTAGAGTTAGGGCTCGTTGGGAAAGTGAAGATGTGGGGCGTGGTGGGTATCAGATTGTAATTAACGAAATTCCATATAGTGTGCAAAAATCCCGTTTGGTTGAAAAAATTGCTGACTTAATTCTATCTAAAAAATTACTGCTACTTAAAGATGTGCGTGATGAAAGTGCCGAAGATGTGCGCTTGGTTTTAGAGCCGAAAAACCGCACAATTGATCCAATAATTTTAATGGAATCTGTTTTTAAATTAACGGATTTGGAATCACGGATTTCGCTAAATATGAACGTGCTTGATATGGGCATTGTGCCAAAAGTCATGTCGCTTTCACAAGCACTTGGTGCATGGCTTGAGCATAGAAAAGTAGTGCTGGTGCGCCGCTCGCAATTTCGCCTTGAGCAAATCAATCACCGTATTGAAATTTTGGGCGGCTATCTTGTTGCCTATCTAAATATTGATGAAGTTATTCGCATTGTGCGTGAAGAAGATCACCCAAAAGCTGAATTGATGAAGCGTTTTGAGATAAGTGAAGTTCAGGCAGAAGCAGTGCTTAATATGCGTCTGCGCTCATTAAGAAAACTAGAAGAATTTGAGATAAGAAAAGAAAATGATGCCCTAGTTGAAGAGAAATCCCATCTTGTTTCTTTGCTTGGATCAACTAAAAAACAATGGGGTGTTATCACTCAGCAAGTAAGCGAAATCAGAGAAGCCTATGGCGAAAAAAATCCAAATGGGGCAAGACGAACAAGTTTTGAAAATGCACCCAAAGCTGGCACGATAGATCTTGAAGCCGCTATGATTGAAAAAGAATCAATAACGGTTATTCTTTCAGAAAAGGGTTGGATCAGGGCTTTGAGAGGTCATAACATTGATGCAAGCGCACAGGCATTTAAAGCCGAGGATAGCCTTAAACTAGCAATAAAATGCGAAACTACGGACAAACTATTACTCCTAACAACAGGCGGCAAGGTTTATACTTTAAATGCCGATAAACTCCCCGGTGGCCGAGGGCATGGCGAGCCTGTTCGCATCATTGTTGATATTGAAGAGGGGCATGATATTGTTGATCTATTCATTCACAGGGCAAATGCTAAACGCCTAATTACTTCTGATCTTGGTAACGGTTTTGTGGTTGAAGAAAATGCGATGATTGCCAACACTAAAAAAGGCAAACAGGTATTAAATATTTCAGGTGCAGCTGAGGCAAAATTATGCACTCCAGTGGTTGGCGATAGCGTTGCAGTGATTGGTCAAAACCGAAAATTGCTAGTTTTCCCACTAGAGCAATTGCCACAAATGGGGCGTGGTAAAGGGGTGCGTTTGCAAAAATATAAAGATGGTGGAATAAGCGATGTTAAAACATTTAGCTCGGTTGCAGGCCTAAGCTGGGTTGATAGCTCGGGGCGTACTTATATTCGCTCAATGGAGGAGTTGCGAGATTGGATAGGTGAGAGAGCGCAAGCTGGTCGCCAACCTCCAACGGGCTTCCCCAAAAATAATAAATTTATGGGGTAATATGGTTAGGTCTATGTATTTTTAAAAACCTAGAATTACTCTTCGCTAACAGAAAACTCCAGCACAATAGGATTATGGTCACTGCCTGCGGGGTCGCCTTTTTTTATGCTTTTTTTGTCTATGCCATCGCTTAGCAAAATGTGGTCAAGTGGCAAAAATGGTATCACATTTCGCCAATCACCAAACAGATATAATCGGTTAGGATAGCTAAACATCGAATTTGTGAGAAGGCTTAGCCCGCTTTTCTTTGCAAAATCTCTAAGCGCATATGACCATGGAGTAGAGTTTAAATCACCCACAAGCACTATAGGAGTAGATATGCTATTAATTGCTTTGCTTAAATCAGCCAACTGCTCAGTTTTTCTTTTAATTGATAGATCAAGCCTCTCTTTAATGCCATCACCATCATTAAGTTTGCTCACCTGTAACGGCCAATCAAGATGGGTTGTTACAACGCTAAATTCACCACCATATTGATCTTTAAATTTTGCAATAATCCGAGATATTCGATGTCTCTCTCCTATATAGCATGAGCTAGCTTTATCTAATTCAAATTTTGTTTTTGAATAGATAGCAATATTATTTCTTTTCCCCCCTTTGCATATTTCATAAAAAGGATATTGCTCAGCAATTAGGTGATGTATTGCCTCTCGTTGAAAGTAAAAATACTCCTGAAAAGCTATAATGTCTGGATTAATTTTTTTAATCTCATTTACTGTTCGCCACGCATCATAGTTTCTCCCAAACAGGTTTTGGGTAAGAATTTTATAGCTTTTTTTATTTTCCTCTAAGGGGTTATCAATTTCATTTTTTATACGTGTAATTCCATCTGGCAACACAATAAAGGCTGAGCTTAAAAAACCTATTGATGCAATGCTAATTATCAATGGGCGCAAGAGCTTATTTTTATAAAATAGCAAAGATAATAGCAGAGCAAGAAATGTTCCAATAAAAATGAATGGTTGCAAATGGTTGAAAAAATCTAAGATTGGGTGAATAAAACCAAGAACAGCAAAAATTGCAAGAGTAGAAAAACCAGATGTTGCAAAGAATAAACCCGTGCCAAAAATTATTAAAAAAAGACGATACATTTTTTTATACTTACCTTAAACGAATTTCTTATTTTAAATCGAAAAAATGTGACAATTCAGTAATTTAATAATAAAATTTGAATCAAAATATTTATTCGCCCTTTGCATTTAATGTAACCCAACCACTTCCCTCAATATAAAACTCTAATGGTTTAAAATTCGCCTTATATGACATTTTTTGAGAATTTTTTATCCAATAGCCCAAATAAAGATATTCATTATTTCTGGCCAAACTTCTATAAATATTATCAATTACCATGAATGTGCCAAGGCTAAAATTATTTAACTCAGGATCAAAAAAACTATAAACCATCGAGATGCCATCAAACAAAATATCAATTAATGCAACTCCAACTAATTGCTTTTTTTGCTCGCCATTTATCTCTAAACGATATTCAATAATACTGGTATTTATCGCCGTATCCTCAATCATATCTTTAAAATCAGCATAATCCATATCGGCCATGCCGCCTTCATTATGACGATTGACTAAATATTTTTTGAATAAAGCATAATGCTCTTTAGTCGCTTTCGCTTCGATTTGTTGTGGCTTAATAATTTTGTTTTTTTGTAAGATGCGTTTATGGCTTTTTGTTGGTTTATAATTTTTAGCAACCACTCTAATAGATTTACACTCATCACAATTTTTACATGAGGGGCGATAGATAATATTTTGCGAGCGTCTAAAGCCATTCTCGCTTAACAACTGCATATGCATTTGTGCTTTATGACCGCTTAAATACGTAAATATCTTTTGCTCATTCCTATCAGCTAAATATGGACAGGAGTTTGGTTGAGATAAATAAAATGAAATTTCGTGTTGTGGTTGTTCACTCATGATTAAATTATTTTAAACACCATAATACCAAGGCGCAACAATTGAAAAAACAAGCCACATTAAAATAATAAGCGGCATACCAACAATGAAAAAATCTCTAAATTTATAATGACCGGCACTCATAACCAAAAGATTTGTCTGATACCCAACAGGCGATGCAAAAGAAGCGTTTGCGCCAAGAATAACCGACACAATAAGCGGCAGTGGGTCAATCCCAAGCGGTGCTGCTGCTGCAATGGCAATGGGGGTAAATAGCACAGCAGTTGCGTTGTTTGAGAGGAAATTGGTAAACACCGCTACAAGAATAAACAGCCCACTCATAACAATAGCAGGTGAGTTTGTGCCAAGTGCATCAATTGCGCTATGGGCAATATATTGCGCTCCGCCAGTAAATTGCATTGCAGTTGCCATGGCCAAGGACGAGCCAACTAACAAAACAATTTTGCGATCAATTGAGCGAGCTGCTTGGCGAATGTTTAAGCAACCAGATGCAATCATAACAAATGCGCCAATGATTGCAGGAACAACCGTGGGGGTAAGGCCTGTTGCAATTGCGGCCACAGTTAAAAAGAAAATTATCTGCGCTCGAAGTGAGTGTCCACGTGGTTTTATTTCAGATGCACTCCATTCAATCACAATTAAATCTTGCAATCCTCGCATGTTTTCAAAGGATTTAGGCTGACCAGCAATTAATAAAACATCGCCAGCCTCCAGCCTAATTTCACTCATTCTTTGACGTGGCATGCGAGATCTGCGCTCCATTCCTAAAATAAGAATGTCGTGCTGAGCCATAAAGCCCGCTTGGTCTACACCATACCCTACAAGGCGAGAGCTGGGCGGAACCATTGCTTCACAAAGAACAACCCCAGTTTCATCTTCATTACTATTTGTGCTGATTGAAGAGCTATCCTCAAATGCTTTCCAATCTCTCAAAGCCTTAGTTAGGGCATCTCTAGTTGCAGCTATAATAAGTGTATCACCGCTTTTAAGGGTTATATCGTCAAATGGAGGAAGAAAGTTATGTTTACCTCTTTGCACGGCCCTTATGGTAAGGGTTGTGAGGTTAACAAACATGCCAGCAATTGTTTTTTCGCCTATTAATGGATGTCCATAAGTAAGGCGAATTTCACTGACGAATTGCGTGTTGCGATTTATAGCTGTTGTGTCTTTTTCGCTATTATCAGGGATAATTTTTGGAGCAAGGAATAAAACATATAACCAGCCGATTAATGCCATAATTAAACCAGGAACAGCAAAAGAGAAAAATGTAACACTATCAATCCCATGTTGGCGGGCAACGCCTGCGGCTAATAGATTGGTAGATGAGCCAAGAACCGTTGTCATGCCACCAAGAATAGTCATAAAACTCAAAGGCATCATGAATTTTGAAACAGGGATTTTTCTTTTTGTTAAAATAGAAATAAGTACGGGGATAAAAACAATAACAACAGGAGTGTTGTTAACAATAGCACTGGCTGAACCAGCTATAACCAGTGACAAAACAATCACCGCCATTGGGTGTTTTGGCCATAAATTCGTGAGCCAATTTGTAAGGCCAGCCAAAGCCTCAGTTTGAATTAAACCTTGCCCCACCACAAGCAAAGCAAGGATTGTGAAAAGCGCAGGGTTAGAAAATCCACTTAATAACTGCTCTGCCCCAAACCCACTCTTGGGTAAAAAACTAGCTAACAGCATTAAGGCAACCAGCGTGCCAAGCGAGGTGACTTCAATACTAGCCCATTCTGTAGCATAAAAAAGCATTGCCATAGCAATCACAAAAAAAGTGATCCACATTGCAAAATTAGTCTGGTCTGTAAAAAAATCCAACATGAGTTCATAATGCTGGATTGAAGTTGAATGACCAAGAGGTTTTTTTAAATTACCAGCAAAAACGCTTCATAACTTTTTTATATGCGTATCTATACTAAACAAAAATTATCTGCTTATGCTTGCATAGCAGATTTTCTAACCATCATGGTTGAAGTAATATAATCATGAATAAGTTGGCGGCGTTGGGTGAATAGACCAATAAATAAAAGCGGCGCAACTGCCCAAATTGTTATCCAAAATATTATAGGGTGAATTAGTACTTTATAGCCATCAAGTGGTAAGCCCTTGGTAGGCACAAGCACAACATCAAATATTTTCATGCCAATTGTTGCTCTCTTATTCGAGCCAAGCGTACTAGCATAATAGGCCAAAACCGCAAATGATAAGAGGAATGGAATTGATAACCAAGTAAGTCCAAAACTAACCAGCCCTAAAATAAATAAAACCAATGTTAGTATAAAAACTATTGCAAATATTATGATAGAATCAACAATGAAAGCACTTACCCTTCGAGTTAAGATGCTCTCAAATAATTCTGGCGCAGTTCTTGGGTCAGGGATTTTACTGGTCATATTTTTCCTCAACATTTATTAGTTATATAGATTGTTAGATAATCAAACTTTTCAAGTCTAAATTATTTATTCTTTTTTGGGAGCGGGCGAGTTAGAATAAAAATTGCAACTAATCCAAGTATAATTGTCTGAATGGCTAATATTAAAATACTAAATTCAAATAAAAATGATAACATAATAGAGGCTATCATAACAATTACGGCCTTTACCTTTGCACTCTTGGCAATTGAACCTGTTTCTTGCCAATTTTTAATAAGTGATCCGAAGGTTTTGTGATTGAGCAACCAAGAGTGCAAGCGTTTTGAGCTTTTTGCAAAAAAATAAGCCGCTAATAATAAAAATGGTGTCGTAGGTAAAATAGGTAAAAAAACACCAATAAAAGCTAAGCCAACACAAATGATACCAGCGATAACCCAAACCATTTTAGCAATTGCCATTATGCAATCCGCCATTTCTATTTATTCTTGATTATGAACATATGAAACAACATATCTTTTTGTGCAAGCATCAAAGCAATTAAAAGATATTTATTTTAAACTTGAAGCATTCGAGGCATAAGATATGAGAAACATAGAATATAAAGGATACCCTCATGACATTAAAAAAATTTGCATCTAGTTATCTCATAAAAATAATTGCAATTATTTGTCTTTTTCTTGGGCTTCGTGAAGCAGCGCAAGTTTTGAGTGTATCATCTATTCAAACAAGCCCAATTGAAAGTCTAGGCTCTGTCGGATTTTTCCTCTTTTTAGGCTTTGTGATTTTTCGTTTAGTTTCTTCTGTTGGAATGTGGATAGAAGCCAAATGGGGAGCTCCTCTTGCATTAGTAATAATTTTTTTGGAGTTTTTATTGTTAATTTTTTCTTATTCAAACTTTCATATTTCCACAATAGGGATTTGGATAAGGGCTGGATTAGCTATTGCTCTGCTTTTATTCTTTCTAAATGCCTATATTTCTTGGAGAAATTCTATTCACGATTAATTTAGGTTATCAAATTCTTACATAGGTTAGGGTTTTGTAAAGCCAAAATGTTGAATCATTTCAGTAAGATAGTTTTAATCTTATTATTTAATCCGATGTTATTAGCTCTCCTCTAGATTACACATCAATGACACGGCAAAGATCGTGCAAAAAGATAACAGTGAGGCAGAAAAATGAATTATAAGACAAATACTGTGCAGGCAGTTGAGGAAGAAAAACCAAATTCTCTTAAACCACGCTATTTAGAAGCGGTAACACGTGTTGAGCGTCTTCACCGTCGATTGCTTGATCTTATTAAAGATGAGTTTGATCGCATGGGCTGGGACGATATTAACTCCACCCAAGCAATGATGATGTTTAATATTGGCGATAAAGAGCTAACAGCTGGGGAGTTGCGCTCGCGTGGGTATTATCTTGGCTCAAATGTATCATATAATTTAAAGAAATTAGTTGATGCAAATTATATATTCCAAGAAAAATCAAAAGCAGACCGTCGTTCTGTTCGCATAAAGCTAACTCCAAAGGGAGAAGAGGTAGCCGAGGTTATTGACGAACTTTATGACCGTCATCTAGAATCACTAGAAAAACTTGGTGGTCTTGGAAATAATGATTTTGATGGCCTAAATGATTCTCTGGCTCGCCTAGAACGCTTCTGGGTAGATCAAATATTATACAAACTCTAAATAACAACTTTATTTCAATAAGAAACGCCGGCCATTTGGTCGGCGTTTCTTATTTTTGCCGTAAATTTAAGTAAGAAATTTTTATACATTTGTTTGCTCACAAGTTATTGAGTGACATTGTTATATCTATAATCCAGTGCTAAAGAGTTTTAAAATTTATAACTATCGATTTTACGGAAAAACTAAAATGCGTCAAAAAATACCAACTCCTCTATCAAGCAAGCAAGTTTCTGCTTCAAGAAGGCAAGTTCTTAAAGGTTTAACATTTGCTTCAGCTTCGCTTTTATTACCTAGTTTTGCAACTAGTTTTGCAAGAGCTGAAACTTCACAAGATGGATTTGCCCGAGCCAGAGTTTTACGCAATACTGATCGAGAGGGAAATACAATAGCAGCTCTTAATGCTATTAATTCAGATCAACCAATCCTTTCAATAGATACAGCAAGTAATTTGCAATTGGCTATTATGCAATATGAGCAAATAGTTGCAAAAGGTGGCTGGAAAAGCCTTTCTAAAAATGTTCATGGCTTGATTGTTGGCAATAAGCGCAATGGTGTTAATGCTTTGCGCAATCGTTTAATCGCAAGTGGTGATGTGCAAAGTCCAAAACTATCTGATAAAGATTTATTTGATGAACATTTAGATGCAGGTTTGCGGTTTTTTCAGGCTCGCCACGGACTAGTAATTTCTGGAAAAGTTGACGTTGCAACTTATTACACCTTGAATGTCTCAGCCCAAGATAGATTAGCGCAGTTACGCTTAAACTCTTTGCGGGTTGAAAGTTTGGCAAGCTCGTTATCTGATCGTTATGTGGTTGTTAATATTCCCGCAGCTTCAATTGAGGCAATAGATTTTTCTACAGTTACAAGGCGGCATACTGCCGTTGTTGGGCGTGCAGATAGGCAAACGCCTATTTTAAGTTCTAAAATTCACCAAATAAATTTCAACCCATATTGGCATGTTCCTAAATCTATCATCAGAAAAGATTTAACTAAATATATGCAAGAAGATCCCGAATATTTAAGCAAATATAGAATCATCATATATGATAATGCTAGAAATATAATTGACCCGAAAACTATTGATTGGACAACCGATGAAGCGGTTAAATATGCGTTTCGTCAAGAACCTGGTGCTGAAAATTCACTTGGTAGAGTAAGAATGAATTTCGCTAATAAACATTCTGTTTATCTGCATGATACACCAGGCAAAAGCCTGTTTGGGCAAAATAGACGTTTTAATTCGTCTGGTTGTGTTCGTGTTGAAGATGTAGATGAAATGGTTTCATGGGTTTTACAAAATAACGAGGGCTGGGATCTACCAGCAGTAAACGCCATGTTTAATTCTGGCGAAAGGGTTGATGTGTCTGTTAATCAACCACCACCAATTCACATGACTTACATTACTGGCTGGGCAAATAACCAAGGAACGGTTAGTTTTAGAGACGATATTTATGAGTTTGATAAAGCAGGAAAAGTTATATTTGAAACTTAGGTTTTGTTTATGAATAAATCAAAAGCTCCCTCATCAAGTGATGTCTATTTAGAATTTACCCAGATGGGTAAGCAAATGCGTGTTGCTGCAATTGATGCTAAATCTGGCGTTGAGGTAGTTATTATCACTCCACTAAACACTCCGCGCCAGCAAATAGAAAAACTAGCTATAGCAAAATTAAAGCGCAGATTTGAGCAGTTGAAAAACAGCTAAATATTTTAGATTTATATTTCACGCTAAATGGCACTTGGAATTATGATAAATAGTGTGTAAAGCGGAGATAATCTTTTAAACCTATTTTCAATTCATAATTAATGGTGAACTCATGAGCGAAGCACTTTTTCCAAACTTTTTTAGTCAATCTTTATTAGAGGCCGACCCGCAAATTGCTGAATCTATTGCTAAAGAGCTTAAACGTCAGCAAAATGAAATTGAGCTTATTGCTTCTGAAAATATTGTCTCTGCCGCAGTGCTAGAAGCGCAAGGATCTGTGCTTACCAATAAATACGCCGAAGGCTATCCAGGAAGACGCTATTATGGTGGTTGTCAGCATGTAGATATTGCTGAAAGCCTAGCTATTGAGCGAGCAAAACAGCTTTTTGGCTGTGAATATGCAAATGTTCAGCCAAATTCTGGCTCGCAGGCAAATCAGGGTGTTTTTCAGGCCTTGATTAAACCAGGTGATACAATTTTGGGCATGAGCCTTGATGCAGGTGGTCACCTAACGCATGGTGCACGGCCAAACCAGTCTGGTAAATGGTTTAATGCAATTCAATATGGCGTTCGTGAAAGTGATGCATTGGTCGATATGGACGAATTTGCCGCTTTAGCTCGTGAGCATAAGCCACAAATGATTATTGCAGGTTTTTCTGCTTATTCAAGAGTTTTAGACTGGGCTGCTTTTCGTGCAATAGCCGATGAAGTTGGCGCATATTTAATGGTAGATATGGCACATATTGCAGGATTAGTTGCAGGTAATGCTTATCCTAGCCCAATTCCTCATGCACATGTTGTTACAACAACTACCCATAAAACTATGCGAGGCCCACGTGGTGGCATGATTTTAACCAATGATGAGGCAATTGCTAAAAAGATAAATTCAGCAATTTTCCCCGGAATTCAAGGTGGACCACTAATGCATGTGATTGCGGCCAAGGCGGTTGCTTTTAAAGAGGCATTAACTCCAGAGTTTGCCCTCTATGCAAAACAAACTGTTATCAACGCAAGAATGCTAGCAAAAACTTTGGTAAAAGGTGGAGCAGATATTGTAACAGGTGGAACTGATAATCATTTGATGTTGGTAGATCTTCGCCCAATGAATGTTACAGGAAAAGCGGCTGAACATGCTCTTGGCAGAGCCTATATAACTTGCAATAAAAACGCTGTCCCAGATGATCCACAAAAACCAGCAATTACTTCTGGTATTCGGGTTGGAACGCCAGCTGCCACAACACGTGGTTTTGGTGAAACTGAATTTGAGCAGGTTGGTGAATTGATTGTTGAAGTATTAGATGGTTTGGCAAAAAATGGCGAAGAAAACAACTCAGAAGTAGAAGAAGCAGTTCGTAAAAAAGTTATGAAATTAACTAATGCTTTTCCGATTTACTCGTAAGGATTTTAAAAAACGTTTAGCGTTTTATTTTGAAAACCACGCCTAAAAAACGAAAATTGAAAGAAAATATTAGATGCGTTGTCCATATTGTGGAATTGATAATACCCAAGTTAAAGATTCTCGACCAGCCGAAGATTCCGCTGCAATTCGGCGTCGACGGGTTTGTAATGGTTGCGGAGGTCGCTTCACGACGTTTGAAAGAGTGCAGCTTCGTGACCTTATTGTTGTAAAAAAATCAGGCCGCAAAGTTCCCTTTGATCGAGAAAAACTAACAAAGTCAGTAACAACAGCACTTAGAAAACGTGATGTAGATATAGATAGAGCCGATCGTATGATTTCTGGCGTGGTAAGGCAATTAGAGAGCTTTGGGGATATTGAAATCACATCTGATCAAATTGGTGAATCAGTGATGGATGGTTTAAAAAATCTTGATGATGTTGCTTTTGTTCGTTTTGCCTCAGTTTATAAAAACTTCTCTGCTGCCAATGATTTTAGTGATTTTCTTAAGACTTTAAATGAAGATGATATTTCAAATGATAAAAATTAGCAGGCCACTCTAATGCAAGATAAAATGGATAATAAACCCCTCGCTCAAAAAACCAACAAACGCTCAACGGCAAGACTTGGGGCAGTTCAGGCTTTGTACCAAATGGATGTTGGTGATACTTCATTAGAGGAAGTTCTAGTTGAATTTTCTGCCTTTCGTTTAGGAAAGGAAGTAGAGGGAGAGCAGTATCTATCTGCAGATCATGATTTTTTCAAACAAATAATAAAAGGCGTGATTAATGCCCAGCTTAGCATTGATCCAATGATTGACAATAGCCTTAGCGATGAATGGCCAGTGGCTCGAATTGATGCAACTTTAAGAGCAATCTTACGGGCAGGGGCGTATGAGTTAACATCTAGAAAAGATATACCTGCAAAAGTTGTTTTAAGTGAATATATTGATATTGCAAAAGCATTTTTTGAAGGTGAAGAGGCTGGCATGGTCAATGCTGTGTTAGATAAGATTGCTAAGGATATTTCGCAAACTGATGTGTTAGCAAGCAAATAAAGAGAGCTTAACAATGAGCAATCCAACACCTAATCCCAATAAAACAATTGCCCTTTTGTCTATTTCCCAAGCAGTTGTTGGCTCACAAACGGCACTTATCATGTCGGTTGGCGCATTGGTTGGTATATCGCTTGCTCCAGATCCAAGTTTAGCTACCATTCCTGTTACATCTATGGTGATAGGCACTGCACTTAGTGCTGGCCCTGCTACTTTTTTAATTCACAAATTGGGACGAAAAAAGGCATTTATTTTTGGTGCAAGCCTATCAATCGTTGCTGGTTTGATCGCCACAATAGGAATTTTTCTATCGTCTTTTATTATATTTTGCATTGCGTTAGCATTTGGGGGAGCATCTGCCGCTTTTGGTCAGCAATATCGCTTTGCAGCTGCAGATAGTGTGCCGGATAAGAAAAAAGGCTCAGCAATTTCTTGGGTATTAGCAGGCGGTGTAATTGCTGGGTTTGTTGGCCCATTCATGGCACGCTGGGGCAGGGAGTTATTTGTTGGTGCAGAATATGCTGGCTCGTTCATTGCCTTATCAGGAATTGCCATGTTGGGCATAGCGATTTTAAGCCAAGTAGACCTTACTAATATGCATGACGAAGAAAAAAACGAAGCAAGCAAAACGCCATTCAGAGAAGTTTTGCGCTCGCCTGATATTTTCATTCCAATGATTTCAGGCATGGTAACTTATGCCTTAATGACCTTCATCATGGTTGCAGCTCCTTTGGCGATGGTTGTGGTTTGCGGTCATTCAAAAGATGCCGCCACAACAGCAATTCAGTGGCATATTATATCTATGTTTGCACCAAGTTTTTTCACAGCCTTTATTATCACTCATATAGGCGCAAGAGCCATGACAGGCATTGGCCTTGCCTTAATTTTAGGATCGGTATTAATAGCGTTAAATGGCATAAGTATAAACCATTTCAATTTTGCTATGATTTTGCTTGGAATAGGCTGGAACTTTGGTTTCATTGGCTCAACTGCGCTGCTTACACAAGGCTATCGCCCACAAGATGCTATGCGTGTACAGGCATTAAATGAGCAATTAGTATTTGGTACAATGGCCGTTGCCTCAATTGCCTCTGGAATATTGTTGCAAACCCTTGGCTGGCAAGCAATTAATGTTTTTGCAATTCCGCTAATCACGGCAACCTTGGCTTTATTAGCCTTTGGTGATTGGTATGATCGCAATAAGAAAAACTAATCCAATCCTACTAAATACTAGCAATTAACGCTTCAATAAATGTCTTATCTTCACCAAATGAAGGAGTGCGTCTTGTTTCAATGGTAATTAACTTACCATCTTCAAGTGCGTAAACAGCTTTATCCTTGACCTTGCGGTCTTTGCCAAAATAAATCGCCAAAACTGTGCGGCTTTTTATTGTTGTTAGACCAAAAGCGGTTTCTTCGATTTTTGTTTCAACATAATAAAAGGCAGTTTCTTCAGAAAAACTACTCTTAGTTTGTGGTGATCCAAGAACAGCAATAACAAGATCTTCGCTTTGCCCAGGGCGGATTTGCTCCATCGAGCTTTGCGGAATTGAATAGCCTTGAGTGCGATTTGATGTGAAACCTGAACAACCAGCCAATGTAAAAAGAAGGATTATAAGTGAGATAATCTTAATTGCGCCATTTTTAATATTTTCGATTTTAATGAAATTAGCTAGCATATAATTGACTTCTCTTTTGTTTTGTTACTATAGGCACTTGTTATTATATTTATTTAGCTGGCAAGCAACTCACTTTAGACAAATATGTAACTGCCAAACATGCATTGTGGCAAGTGTTCAATAAAATAAAAACCAAACAATAAGAGATTAGTAAAAAAATGATTTGGCCATTTAAAAAAAAATCAACTTATAATGATCAGGTTCACGCTGTTTATAATGCTATTGTGGCGCAATCTCGGCAACCAGTTTTTTATACGGATTTTTTAATCCCTGATGATGTAACGGGGCGTTTTGATGTTTTATCATTGCATATAAGTCTAGTTTTTATTCGCCTAAGGGAGACAAAAGGCAAAGAGAAAGAATTTTCTCAATCTTTATTTGATTTATTTTTTAAAGATATGGATCAATCAATTCGAGAAATGGGTGTTAGTGATGTTGGTGTTCCTAAAAAAATTCAAAAAATGGGGTCGTTATTTTATGGGTTGTTAGAAAAACTAACGAATGCGCTAGATGAAAAAGACGAGAATTCATTAGCCAAAGTTATAAATCGTAATATCTATGGCGACAAAGACCAAAACAAAGCAGAAAAACTTAGCAAATATGTTTTATCGCTTGAAAAAAAGCTAAATGCTCAAGATATAAGTGAAATACTTGCCGGCAAACTGGAGTTTTTAAAACCATAATCATGAGTGAGAATGAACCATTAGAACAGCATTTTGATGCCAGCCTTCGAGTTGATAACCTTCCCTCAAAGGGTAGAAGGCTAAAAATAAAGGTTACAGGTGAGCAATCTGTTGAGCTTGCTAAACTGCTAGAAATTGATATTCTCAAAAGCCTTGAAGCACATGTTGTGGTAACGCAAGTCAAAGGTGGTTTGCATGTTAATGGCGAGCTAAATGCACAAATAATTCAGCCAAGCGTGGTTTCTTTTAAGCCAGTTGAGCAAATAATAAACGAGAATATGAGCAGAGTTTTTCTTCATGGTCAGCCAAAAACTGAGGAAATAGCTGGTTCAGAAACCTATATCAATATGGATGCAGACAATGACCTGCCTGATTATTATGAAGGCACTGAGCTGGATCTATATGATTATATAATGGAAACTTTATCACTAGCTATTATTTTATTCCCACGGCTTGAGGGAGAAAAAATGCAAATAATTGAAGATAATCCTCAATCTTCTGCGTTTGCTGTTTTGGCAAGCCTTAAA
>JAMONZ010000098.1 GCA_027066315.1 Hyphomicrobiales bacterium | reverse complement strand
CTATCATTTATAAAACAGAATCACTTCTTGAGAAACAACATGGTTAACAAAAAACAACGAGCATGGCAGAGAATGCTATCGGGACGAAGGTTAGATCTTCTTGATCCATCACCTCTAGATGTTGAATTAAGCGACATTGCACATGGCCTAGCACGAGTAGCAAGGTGGAATGGCCAAACAAGTGGTGATTATAGTTTTTCTGTGGCACAGCACTCAGTTCTTGTTTTAGAAATTTTCAAAAGTCAAAACAAAAAAAGTGATGAGAATTCAAAACTTTATGCACTGTTACACGATGCCTCAGAATATGTGATGGGCGACATTATTTCTCCATTTAAAGTTGCTATGGGCGGTAATTATAAAAGTTTAGAAAACACTCTTTTAAACGCCATTCACCTGCGATTTTCGCTTCCTTCAACACCAAGCACAAAAATAAAAAAATCCATTAAAAGTGCCGATAATCAAGCAGCATTTTTTGAAGCAATTCACCTTGCAGGATTTGATAAAACAGAGGCAGCAAAACTATTTGGTAAGCCGATTGTTCCAAGTTTTGATATTGATGGATTTAATAATTTAATTCAACCTTGGCCAACTCAAGAGGCGCAAAGGCGTTTTATTTCTGCTTTTAACCAATTAACCTAAAAACCAATTAACAAGCAATTTTTTACGTTAAACATAACTACAATTGAGCTTTGCATTCACCAAAATTTCTAGCTATTAATTGCCTAACAACATTTTTTATTATTTAGGCAATATTTTTATAATTTAGGAAGGTATTTTAGTGAAAAAACTTTTAACAATTATTATTTTCTTTTTCATTGCGCTTTCTTCTTCATCAAGCCAAGCTAAATTTTCAAATCAGAGCATTTCAAATTCTCAAAATTTTCTACAGTCTGCTGATTTAACAAATCTATTTAGCATCTCAGGTTCAAAATTTTTCATATCAATCGATACCTCAACACCAAGAGAAGTCATTCCTTCTTATGAAATAGTTCAACCCAAATCTACTCTAACAACATCACCCTCACCTGCACCTTCAAGCCAAGGTGTTTGGGTAATAAACAACAATTGGCAAAAAACTCCAGCGCATCAGGGTAATTCTTTTATCACTCTTACACCAATTCAGTAATTGAGCTTTATGACCAAGCCCAACCTTTTTTAAATCGATAGAACTTATGCAACCCAATCACCGTTAGGCGTTTCATTTTTCTTGCCCATTTTGGGTTCACATAATTAGCATGATAATGAGTAGCATTTGAAACTTCAGTAAGGTAAATCGAGCCATTGGTAACTTTTTTAGCGATTTCTTGTGCCGTCGCCCAAGCCTTTTTCTCATTCACCCTATCCGCAATTCCATCACATGCAAAAGAGAATTGGCAAGCATTTCGCTTATGCTGGTTTTGATAAACCACGCCACAAATGCTATTTGGATAAAGTTTATGTTTCACACGATTCAGCACCACTTGAGCCACAGCAACTTGGCCACGATATGGCTCGCCACGAGCCTCAAAATAAATAGCAGTTGATAAACACTTCATTTGCTTACTTGAAACCTTCATCGATGAAGGAGATTTAAAAATAGTTGCAGGAGTGTTTGAGCGGGCATAAGCTAGGCTATTCGAAGCCATTAAAGGGTTGGGTAGAGTTTGATTTTTTGTTGCAAGGTCAGCTTGAGAAATTGCTTTTAGTGCTGCTGACATTAAATTTGCATCTATTGATGCTGTTCTAATTTGCGCAATCTGCTCTTGCTTTTTCTCACCAAAACCAAGCGCATTTCTAGCAAGTGCACTTCTAGTTTGCTGCTCTTTTTCAATAATAGCTTTATTTCGTAAATTTGCAATTTGCACTCTTGCATCATTAAAAGAAGAAGCAAATTCTAAAATATCCTGCTCAGGTTTATTTCGATCAATTTTTGCAGCACTATTTGGCCCATAAAAACTCTTAGAAAAACTATTGTGAATTGAGCCAGTAGTAGTTTTATCTATTCTTGGGGAAATCAAAGAAGCAGAATAAAGTTGTTTCTCAATACTCATTCCATTTTGAGTGTCAGGACTTTTTGATGCATAAACCGTTCCAAAATAAAAGGAAGTAGCAAACAATACCGCAAGTGGGGCTTGAACAATGGATAACGCACTTCGAGTTTTATTAACTCGGGCGAGCCTGTTGGGCTTGATCATAAATTTTACTCACAACTAAATATAACACACGTTAAGCAACATTATAAATAATTCATAAAACTGCTCACAATGCCATTATAAAAAATTAACGTTGACATCAGGTAAACAAGATCAATGTGACATAAAAAAGCTGAAAATACGCTCATTTCTAGGCAAAAGCGTGGTTTTTATCCAAACTATTGTGCAAATTATAAAAATAAATGCTCTGCATAACTATTATTCTGCTTGCGCAAGAGGCTTACTTTCCTTGCTCTGCTTGCGCAAGAGGCTTACTTTCCCTGCTCTGCTTGCGCAAGAGCTAGTCTAGCAACAGGCACTCGATAAGGAGAGCAAGAAATATAATCAATATCAAGCGAAGCAAAGAATTTAATTGAAGCAGGATCACCTGCATGCTCACCACAAATTCCAATTTTTAATTCAGGGTTTGCTTTTTTCCCACGTTCAATTGCAATTTTAATCAGCTCCCCAACACCAGAGCGATCAATTGTTTCAAACGGATCATTATCATAAATACCTTGTTTTTTATATGATGCTAAAAAAGCCGGTGAATCATCTCGGGAAATTCCAAAACATGTCTGAGTTAAATCATTTGTACCAAAAGAGAAAAAATCAACCATCGGAGCAATTTCAGCTGCCCTTAATGCAGCCCGTGGCAATTCAATCATAGTACCAAAGCTATATTTCACCTCAACTCCAAATTGAATTTTCTCAGATTTTGCAATATTTTCAATTTTAGAGCGCAACCATTGCACTTCTCTTGATGAGGCAATAAAAGGCACCATTATTTCTAGATTTACCTCTTCATCGGTTTGCTTTTGTGCTTCTCTTGCCCCTGCAAACATTGCATGAATTTGCATTTGCAAAATTTCTGGGTGAGAAATTGCAAGGCGACAACCTCTATTCCCAAGCATAGGGTTAACTTCGCTCATTCTTTCTAAGCGTCGTTTAAGCCGCTCAACTCCAAGATCAAGCGACCTTGCTGTTTCTTCAATATCTTCTTCAGTTTTAGGCAAAAATTCATGTAAAGGCGGGTCAAACAGCCTTACTGTTATAGGATTTGAAACCATTGCTACAAATAACTTAGCATAATCATCACTTTGATATTCAACCAGTCCTTTTAAGGCAATCGCACGATCTTCATCACTTTTAGAAAAAATAAGTCGGCGCAGAGCAATCATTCGAGAATGCGTAAAAAACATATGTTCCGAGCGAGCTAAACCAATGCCCTGCGCTCCAAAATTTAACGCCGTAATTGCAGATTCAACCGTTTCAACATTAGTACGAACTTCAATAGTTCTACTTCCATCAGACCAATCCAACAGCTTGGTAATCGTAGAGCCAATATCAGGCTGTAAAAGCTCTAATGATCCATCATATATTTTGCCCTTTGCCCCATCAATTGTAATTTTATCACCACTTTTGAAAATTTTATCGCCAATTTTACACCTCATATTGGCAAGGTCAACTTCCAGCCCACTAACCCCTGCAACGCATGGCTTTGCTGAAACCCTAGCAATAATCGCCGCATGTGAATTCTGCCCACCACGAGCTGTAATAATTCCATCTGCCGCTTTCATTCCATCAATATCACCAGGGCCAGTTTCATTAGCTACAAGAATTGTCTGCTTCGAGCGAGCATGAGCGCGCACCGCATCTTCTGAGGTAAAAACAATTTCGCCCATTGCCGCACCAGGAGAAACTCCAATCCCACTAGCTACAGATTTTAGGTTTTCATCAATGGCAAGCCTTGGGTGTAGCAATTGGGGCAGATGTTCAATATCAACTCCCAAAATTGCTTGTTTGGGCGACCAAATATTTTTATTCACCCTATCAACACTAGCCTCAAATTCAGCATTAGCACTTGCTTTTATCGCACGAGCAGAAACAAAAACAACCTTGCCATTTTTTTGAGAAACAAGACATAACATATGTTTGCCTGCATGCTTATCAATAATAGAAATTATTTTTTTTACATTTAGCTTATTTGGCAAATAACTTGCAGCGTTAACAATTGCTGGGCCAATAGTGCCATTATGTAAATCACGAGATACAAATTCAACCAAATCGCCTTGTGCCATTGCCTGCACAATAACTATTTGCTTTTCACTTAATTGCTCAAACGAAGCATCGCTCCAAACTGGATCATGTACAGAATAAGAGGCAAAAGCCTTGTCAATTGCTTTAGCCAAGGGGCGTTTTATATCTACGGATTGCCCAACACTTAAAGGCGGCGTTATTGAAGTTTTTGCTCGCATCAAACCCACATTATGACGCTTGGTTGATGTACGAACAACAAGCTGCAAATCTTGGCTCTCTTTACTCACCAGTTTAAAAAGTGTTTTTACCCAAATTTTTTGCAAATCTTTTGAAAAAGCATAACTCTCTTGCTTAAGAGCCAACCAAGCCGCACGGGTTAGGCAAATAGTTGGCACAACATCTATGCCCTCATTAGCAATATCAGCAATCCATTTTGCTTTGCCAACCAGTAATGATTTTTGCTCTTTGCTAATTTTTGCTGCCCCGTTTGCACTGGCTATTGCAAAAATTTGCTTCCCTAATTCCACCTCAAAATCCCTTTATTCTATACTCATCATATTGTTACACATATCCTTTAAAGATAAAAACAACTTCTTTTCAATTTGACTTGACTTAATATGATTTGGCAAGCATTTCATAAATTATGAAATATTTACCCCCATTAAAAATTATCCTTTGCGCCCCTCGTGGTTTTTGCGCTGGAGTTGATAGAGCAATTCAAATTGTAGAGATAGCTTTAAAAAAATACGGCGCACCAGTTTATGTGCGTCATGAAATTGTTCACAATAAGTATGTAGTTGATAACCTCAAAAAAAAGGGGGCAATTTTTGTTGAGGAATTAGACGAAATAACAAACACAAATGCTCCCGTTATTTTTTCAGCCCATGGGGTAGCAAAAAGCGTTCCGATCGAGGCAAAAAACCGCAATATGTTTTTTCTTGATGCCACCTGCCCGCTTGTTTCAAAAGTTCATGTAGAAGCTATGCGTCTGCATTCTCAAGGGTATGAGGTAATTTTAATTGGCCATAAAGGCCACCCAGAGGTGATAGGCACTATGGGGCAGTTGCCAAATGGTGCAATCAAATTAATTGAAACAATTTATGATGCCAAAAACTTCACTCCAAATAACCAAGATAAATTAGCTTTTGTAACTCAAACAACACTTTCAATTGATGACACTGCTCAAATTGTAAATATACTAAAGCAACGATTTCCATCAATAAAACAACCGCAAAAAGAAGATATTTGTTACGCCACCACCAACCGCCAAGAAGCCGTGAAACAAGTGGCAAAAAATGTTGATGCTTTAATAGTTGTTGGCTCTTCAAATTCATCAAATTCAAAACGCCTAGTAGAAGTTGCTGAACGCTCTGGCTGCAAAAAATCTATATTGGTGCAAAGAGCAAATGAAATTAATTGGGAATATTTTGATAAAATAAAAACCCTAGGAATTAGTGCTGGTGCATCAGCCCCAGAAACTCTTGTAGATGAAATTATTGAAGCCTTTTCAAAACGCTATAAAATTGATGTAAATTTAAGTATCACAGCTACTGAGAATATATCGTTTAACTTACCAAAAGAATTACGAAGCAAATGAGTAAAATTATAATTCACACCGATGGCGCATGCTCTGGAAATCCCGGCCCTGGCGGTTGGGGCGCAGTGCTACAATATAACGGCCATATAAAAGAGCTTAAAGGCGGCGCAAGTGAAACCACAAATAACCGCATGGAATTGAACGCTGCAATAAACGCATTAAATTCACTAAAACGCCCCTGCGAAGTCGAGCTTCATACCGATAGCAAATATGTAAAAGACGGCCTAACAAAATGGATACATAATTGGAAAAAAAACGGCTGGAAAACTGCCAATAAAAAACCAGTAAAAAATGCTGAACTATGGCAAGAGCTAGATGAAGCAGTAAAACGCCACACAATAAATTGGCATTGGGTAAAGGGGCATGACGGAAACGAAATGAACGAAAAAGCAGACCAATTGGCTAATGAGGGTATGGAGAAGTTTAAAGGGAAACTATAATACCTAAAATTAAACAAAAAACAATTTTACCACTCTAACTCTTAACCTTGTCATTCTAGTTCTTAACCTTGTCATTCTAATTCCCTTTCTTGTCATGCTGAGCGAAGCCGAAGCATCTTAATCCTCTAAGATATTTCACCTCGCTCAATAGGACATGCTGATTATGTCATATTGAGCATTAAGAAAAGCAGCAAATTAAAAACAAGCCTACCCCTCAACCTTAGAAAAATCAGCAACCAAATGCATAACATCACGTAAGCTAGACAGCAGATTTAAGCGGTTTATGCGAATTGCTTCATCATCGTCATTCACCATCACATCTTCAAAAAATACATCAACTGGTTTATGTAAATTCGCTAAAGATTGAATTGCTCCATCAAAATTATCTTTAGCAATATTCATTTCTACTTCTTGGGATATTTTTGCAATCGCCTTGCCCAAATTTTTCTCTGGCTCAAGTGCAAAAAGCTCACCATCAACATCACCTAAATATTTGACATTATCTTTTTTTTCTTCGGCCACCAAAATATTCACCGCACGACGATAGCCAGCCAACAAATTTTCCCCTACCTCTTTTTCAAGTAAATTTGAAAGTGCTTCAACCCGCAATGTAATTTCAAGCATATCGTTAGATTTTTCGGAAATAACTGCATCAACCAAATCATGCCTTGCTCCCTTTTCTCGCAACAACCCTTTTAATCTCTCATGAAAAAATTTCAATAAATCAGGTTCAACTTCAAGTTCAAAATTTAATTTATTTTCAACCAGAATTCTAATCACCCCAAGCGCAGCACGGCGAAGCGCAAACGGATCTCGTGAACCAGTTGGCTTTTCATCAATCGCCCAAAAACAATTAAGCAGGTCTAATTTATCCGCCAAAGCAAGTGCAATCGCTACAGGTTCACTTGGCACAATATCGCTTGAGCCAACAGGTTTATAATGTTTTTCTATCGCATTAGCGACCTTTGCATCTTCGCCCTGAGCAAGTGCATAATAACGACCCATCAAACCTTGAAGCGAAGCAAACTCGTTGACCATTTCAGTTACTAAATCAGCTTTTGCTAATTTTGCTGCCCTAGTTGCAAACCCAACATCTGCCCCAACAAGTGGCGCAATTTTACCTGCCAATTCAACAATCCTCTCGACCCGCTCTTCTTGCGTGCCAAGTTTTGCATGAAAAACCATTTCGCTTAATTTTGGCAATCTCTGCTCAAGCGGTATTTTTAAATCATTCTCATAAAAGAATAATGCGTCTGAAAGTCGTGCCGCAATCACCCGCTCATTACCCGCAATAATAGTCATTCCACCATCATCAGCAATCATATTTGAAGTGATAATAAATTTATTAGCTAAATCACCATTTTCATCTTCAACGCAAAAACATTTCTGATTAGCTTTAATCGTCGCAATAATAGCTTCTTTTGGAATTTCTAAAAAGCTCTTATCAAAACTTCCCATCATTACTACAGGATATTCTACCAAACCTGCTACTTCTTCAAGCAAACGCTCATCTTCAATGATTTTTAGCCCTTGAGCAAAAGCAAGCTGGTTAGCATCATTTTTAATAATGCCCATGCGCCGATCAATATCTAAAATAACCTTAGCTTTTTCTAAAGAGCTAGAATAATCATCAAACCGCTTTACCATAAAACTATCTGGACTTAAAAACCGATGTCCAAAACTTATGTTAGAAGATTTAATGCCATCAATTTCAAAATCAACAATTTCACTTTTTTCCTCATCACTAAAAGTCGCAACAATCGAGCGAAGCGGACGCACCCAACTTAATTTCCCATCACCCCAACGCATAGATTTAGCCCAAGAGAAACCAGTAATTATTTTAGGTAAAATATCACTCAATATCTTGGTGGTTGCTAATCCTTTTTTCTCAATTATGGCAACATAAAACTCACCCTTTTTTGGGTCACTCTTAATCGTCGCCTCTTCAATTGAGTTCAATCCTGCACCACGCAAAAACCCCTGCAATGCTTGTTCAGGCGCACCAACACGAGGTCCTTTTTTTTCTTCGCTTATATCGGGCGAACTATCTGGCAAACCATTTATTACCAACGTCAAACGGCGTGGAGTAACAAAAGCGGCAGCAGTTTCAAACATAAGCCCCGCATCCATCAAGGCCTGCGTTACAGATTTTTTCAAATCATTTGCTGCTTTTCTTTGAAAGCGAGCAGGAATTTCTTCACTAAATAATTCAAGTAAAAACTCATTCATTTTTTAAAAACCTATAATAACAAAACCATTTATGGATTGCCTAGCAAGAGCCAAGCAAAATGTCTATCGCTTAAGAAAAATAACGTAAATTCAATCCATAATATGAAAAACAAAAAGAGCATAAAGTGCGCTCATAATTTGGGCAAGAGATTGTTCAATGGCAAGCATTTATTAGTGAAACAATATACTTATACAACGAACTAGTAAGTGCGAAGCACCAAGTGCAAAAGTGTTGCGCCTAATTTGGGCAAGAGCTTGTTCAATGGCAAGCATTTATTAGTGAAACAATATACTTATACAACGAACTAGTAGATGCGAAGCACCAAGTGCAAAAGTGTCGCACCTAATTTGGGCAAGAGATTGTTCAATGGCAAGCATTTATTAGTGGAACAATATACTTATACAACGAACTAGTAAATGCGAAGCACCAAGTGCAAAAGTGTCGCACCTAATTTGGGCAAGAGCTTGTTCAATGGCAAGCATTTATTAGTGGTACAATATACTTATACAACGAACTAGTAAGTGCGAAGCACCAAGTGCAAAAGTGTCGCACCTAATTTGGGCAAGAGATTGTTCAAAGGCAGGCATTTATTAGTGAAACAATATACTTATACAACGAACTAGTAAGTGCGAAGCACCAAGTGCAAAAGTGTCGCACCTAATTTGGGCAAGAGCTTGTTCAATGGCAAGCATTTATTAGTGAAGGAGTATACTTATACTTCGAACTGATAAATGCGAAGTCAGTGGACAAGCTCTTGCCCAAATTACCAGCCACCGCCTCCGCCGCCTCCACCACCTCCACCTGAACTACCACCAGAGCTACCACTTGAACCTCTGCTAGAAAAGCCTGAAGATGAGGAGGAGGCTGGCATGGAGGCTATCATGGAGGCACTCATGCCTGAAGCCATTGCGCCCATAGATTTGCTTAAATCTGAGGTAGAAAAATTTGTTGCATTATACCAAATGGGGCGATAGTCAGTCTTGGCATCTAGAACCGTATTTCGTGCTAACTCACCCTCAAAATGTTTAGACCATGGTTTTTCTACTCCGAGCGCAATTGCATAGGGAAGTATGCTCTCAAACCTAGCAACACTCATCTCTGGCTCGTCAACCATATTGAGCCGCTCTTTTTCTGCTGTTTCAAGATACATTTTAAAGCCATCAATTTGATCCATTACTTTGCGACCATGAATGGTTGCTGCTCGCATGATTATTGCAAAAATTACGTTAATTAACACAATTGAGATGGAAGCAATTACTGCAGGAGTTATTGGATGATTCACAATAGTAGCAAAAACCGTTCCAGACAGGTTAGTGCCTATAATTAAAACCCATACAATTAAGATAAATCGAGCATTACCTGCACCTCTTTTATTGCTACCAAAAAGAGCAGAAATCAAGCCTAGCACAACTCCAATCCCTACTGCTTCAACCAAATAAATAGGCTCTAATACTCCGCTAAACATCATTAAAAATAGCCCAACCAGCGAGATAGCAAACCCGACAATCACATAAATAATATTTAATTTAAAATATGCATTCCGGTTTTCAGCTCCAATAACTTCAATAAATTCTTTCTTTGCTTTAAGAATTTTTTTGCCATTTGTCTTATTCAAAGAAAATGGGTTTTTTGATTTCACAAGATCATAGATAATCTCTTCCCCAGCAGGGAGTTTCCCTGACTTAAGGCTACTTATTCGTTTATTAGTACGGCTTATTTTTGTAGAATTATTTTTCTTATCAATAGTGATAAGCCCCTTTGCTCCAAGGTTAATTAAAGCTGCGCTAAAAGCACTCCAGCCATCTTTTTTCCAACCCATTTTGTGAACATAATGCACAAGAGCTGGCGAGAAATCTTTTGGCGGATGAAAGAGCGGAATTATCACGCCTTTTTTTGGATCACGACCAACCTTATTCCAAGCAAAATAATAATAACTAAAAATAAGTATTACCATTATCAGAGGCAAGAAAAGACCAAGCCTATCATTGATATAGTCCGTTAGTGGTGGCTCGTCTAATATCCCCTTTTGAAACTTTGCCGCAATGCTCATTCCTTCATATGGGACAAGCGGGCGAGTAGCCGTATAGGTTGCACTATTTCTTGAAGTTTTTACAACTTTTAAATCCGAGCCACTCTCACCAAATGCTCCAGTATAGCCAGTAATATCTTCAATAACTGCTCCATCTGGCAATGTTATATTTGCGCTTGCTTTCTCTATCGGAAAATCCCAAAAATTCCCTGTAGCATTCCAATATAATTCATCATGATTTTCAAATCTCCTTGCTTGGCGGGTCATTGAATAGCGAATTTCATAACTATATATTCCATGCTCTAAAAATACATTAGACTGGCCAATATAGATACGCTTTGCATTAGTAATATCCTCAATGAAAAACGGCTCATCTTTGCCATTTTTTTTAACCGAAATGACTTCTAGTTTTGAGATATGATTTGATCCAAAATCAGTTTTCATAACGGTTGGAATATCACGGTATATCCCACGTTTTATTTTATTTCCTTCAGCCCTAACCTCAATTATTTCTATAACATCAACAGAGCCATCTTTTAGTAAAACAACATCAGATGAAAAAGATCGAATTACCTCTTGTGCAAGCACCGGTTGTACAAATACTGGCAAAGAAAAAACTATCATTGCCAGCGAAAAAAAGCCTGCTTTTATAATTCTAATTATCGCTCGATTTTTCATCATAGCTCTAGCTAAATTCAACTTGAGGAACAGCCCTATCTGCCTCATTTTCAAGTTCAAAATATTCTGCTTTGATAAATTTAAACATATTGGCAACAATATTTGATGGAAAAGATTCAACCGTAACATTTAAGTTACGCACTGAGCCATTATAATAACGACGAGAGAGCTGAATTTCATCTTCAACCATTCTAAGCGCATCTTGAAACTCTAAAAATGTTGTATTGGCTTTTAGGTCAGGATAATTTTCAGCAATTGCAATAAGTTTACCCAAAGCACCAGAAAGAAGCCCCTCAAGTTTACTGCGCTCTGCTGGGTTTGCATTACCCGCACCCTGAACTGCGGCACGTGCGTTTGTAACCGCCTCAAGCGTATCTCGTTCATGGCTCATATATCCCTTAACAGTTTCAAGCATATTTGGAATAAGATTTGCCCGCCGCTTAAGCTGAACATCAATCCCCGACCAGCCCTCTTCAACCAATTGTCGATTTTTAATCAGCGAATTATAAATCATCACCGCATAACCAGCAACAACAACAATAAGACCTAAAACTATCCAACCAATACTCATGATTAATACTCCTGTTATTTGTACATTAATAATTATGCTAACTTTGTCACCGAAACCAATTTTACTCAAGGTATAAAAATACAAGCTATCTAACCAAGAGATTTTCTTTTTCTACAGTAAAGCCTATTTTAGCTAAAACCTCCAATGCTTCTTTTTGTCCTCTCAAAGCTCTTTCTACTTTTTCATTGCCAAAAGGAATATCTGTTGTAGATTTAATTGCCTCTAATTTGTTGATATATTCATTTGGAAGATTATTCTGCCTAGCACCAGCTTTGACTAATTCTAAATACCAATAATAAGGTTTCAAATCCTCATATATTGAACAGCTTGAGGCTATATAAGTAATAGATTCTATTATTTTTTCACCTTCAATAAGCAAAACTTCAAACTTATTCTCTCGCCTATAGCCACTTTTTCCAACAGCAACTTCCCCCTCAGCAAAATCAAGTGCTGCTAATTCACCCTCATCTATCTTAAAAACCATACCATAAATAATCGATTCTGCGTCATCACTCTTAACAAGTGTTGCCTTACCCGAGCCATCAACAGATTTTTTTTGAAAGACTAATTTATTGCCCTTAACGCTAGCAACCCCAACAGGCTTAGCAGAAGGACACCTATCCTTGCGAGCAAGTCGCGCTAGCAACATATTTGAGCCATAAGAGAAATAATACATAACCACCCCAAATGAACTTGAATTTAGCTAATTGGCAAAAATTTACAAAATCAACTCAAATCAAGCTAATTCATTGAATAAACTAAAATTCAGCTAATTTTACTCGTATATCTATTTTAAAAGCACGCAAGTGCGCATTTAAATCAAGTTTTTGCCCCGCCATTTTCAGTTTTCAACCAAGCCTCACCGCAAGCCTTAGATAAATCACGTATCCGCAAAATATAAGATTGCCGCTCAGTAACAGAAATAACGCCTCTTGCATCAAGTAAGTTAAAAATATGCGAGGCTTTTATGCACTGCTCGTATGCTGGCACGGCAAGCGTGTGACGTTCATTAGCTTTCCCTACATTCTCTTTGCCCATCTCAAGCAGTGCCACACATTCTTTTTCGGCATCATTAAAGTGAGCAAATAACATTTCAACATTTGCACTTTCAAAATTATACTTTGAAAATTCACGCTCATTTTGCAAAAACACATCGCCATAAGTGACTTTTTTATCACCTTCTAGTCCATTAAAATTAAGGTCATAAACATTCTCAACCCCTTGCACATACATTGCCAGACGCTCTAACCCATAAGTCAATTCACCCGCAACAGGCTTACACTCAACTCCTGCAACTTGTTGAAAATAGGTAAACTGGCTAACTTCCATGCCATCACACCAAACTTCCCAACCCAAGCCCCAAGCACCCAAAGTTGGACTTTCCCAATCATCTTCAACAAAGCGTAAATCGTGTAATTTAGGATCAATCCCAATCGCATAGAGGGATTGCAAATAAAGCTCTTGAATATCGCTAGGTGATGGTTTCAAAACAACCTGAAATTGGTAATAATGCTGAAGTCGATTAGGATTTTCACCATATCGCCCATCGGTTGGTCGCCGACACGGCTGCACATAAGCAGCATTCCAAGGTTTTGGCCCCAACGCCCTCAAGGTCGTAGCAGGATGAAAAGTCCCCGCCCCCATTTCCAAATCATAGGGCTGCAAAATAACACAACCCTGCTTTGCCCAAAAATCTTGTAAAATTAAAATCAAGCCTTGAAAAGATTTTTTCGGGTCAAGGTAAGAGGGAAGTTTCTTATTCATAAATAAAGCCTATAGTCTTTGAAATTATGCGCAAACCTAAAACGAGTATCAAAGCGGGTCAAGCAAATGATAAGCAATTTCATTGTTAAAATAATTTACTTGAACCTAAAGCAGCTAGAGGTGTTATTCATAACATCTACAAAGCAATTTTATTACTTCAAACTAAGATATTGGGCGGTATAAAATGAGTTTAACGCAAATTTGGCAAATTATTCTAATTCATCAAATTATATTTCAAGGACTTTTCTTTTCAAAGAATATCTTTTTGCAACACAAAACAGGCTTAAAAATCCGTGGTGATAATTCTGAAGCAACAATAGCAACAATATTTTTTGCTCTTTTTATTATCATCACACTAATCATAGCATATTTTAAAACACCCTTTGGTCAATTTATGATAATTAATCAACAAATCGCAACAATGATTGCACTTATACTAATGGCTCTAAGTTTAGTCATTTCAGCAGCATCACTCTTTAACCTCGGTGATAGCTGGCGGGTTGGTGTTATAAAAGAGCAAAAAACTACCCTTGTAACCACGGGAATTTATTCTATTTCTCGCAATCCATATTTTGTTTCTTATATTATCATTTTCATCGCTTATACAATTATTTTACAAAACATAACTCTGCTAATAGGTGGCATATTGTGCACAATCTTAATTCACCAAATGATACGTAAAGAAGAAGAATATTTACTACAGACACATAAAAAATCATATGAAGAATATAAGAAAAAAACACCTCGATATTTATTTATTTAATACTACTTATCCTCATCATCGGGGCGAAAAACCCCATCTTTATCTGCCTTTAAATCAATCACATCACCCCTATCTCGTTCTTTTAGGTCACGTTCATGTTTTTGGCCGTCAAATTGTTTATATCGCTCACGCCAATCACGCATAATTTTACGCAATCCATAAAAGATCAAACTAAAAATAATAAAATAAATTATAAATTGCATGTTCTTTTACAGTCCAAATCGTGACCAGAGTGATTTTTCTTCAACAGCATTTATTGCACCATCTGCAATTGCTTGTGCGTCAAGATTTGCAGATAACCCAAAGCTCGGCATTTGAAAAATACCCTTTTTGCTTTCAATTTTTTTCAAATTAACATCCTTGCCATAACGCTCTTTCAAAACTGAATGCATATCATTTAATTCATCAATTAAACCCAGATCAAGCGCACGAACACCAGTCCACCATTCACCAGTAAACAGCTCATCATCTGTGCCATTTAACCTATCACCACGATATGCCCTCACATGATTAATAAACACCTGATGAATATCAAGCTGAAAACCCTTTAGACGCTCAACATCTTCCTTTTTCTCAGCAACAAATGGATCAAGCGTAGATTTATTTATTCCAGCTGTATGAATTCGACGCTTTACACCAATTTTCTCAATCGCATCTTCAAAACCAAAACTTGCTGAAATAACCCCGATTGAGCCAACAATAGAAGAAGGATCAGCAAAAATCTCGTCCCCCGCCACCGCAATAAAATATCCACCCGATGCTGCAACATCTTCA
This sequence comes from Hyphomicrobiales bacterium, assembly GCA_027066315.1. Classification (GTDB taxonomy): domain Bacteria; phylum Pseudomonadota; class Alphaproteobacteria; order Rhizobiales; family Devosiaceae; genus S141-66. Next base: position 8,559 of record JAMONZ010000098.1, on the reverse strand, counting down.
ATAAAAACTAAAACCTTCTTTTCATGTTCATCGGCCAAATCACGTATCATCTTAGAAATAAGGCGAGATTGTACAGGATAGCCCCCTGGTGAATTTACAACAATCGCAACAGCTGGGGCTTTTTTATTTTTAAAGGCCTTTTTAAGCAGAGGCGCAACAGAGGCAATATTTAAACGATTTGGCTTTTCTTCTGGAGCTATTGTTCCATGCAATCTTACAACAGGTATTATTTTACCAGATTTACCAATCTGTTTTGAAAGCCAATTAGAAATTTTCTCAATTGGATTAGTTTTTTCGTCCAGATCATTTTCATACATGCTCAATTCCTTTAACTAAAATATTTCTTGACCCTATCTAAGTGTTGCAATCCAATATTACCAGAGCAGAGGTTTTTCTCCACGAAAAATTGCTTCAATTTCTGGTAAATACTCATTTCCTTTTTCACCATGTAAAATTAATGGGCTACGCATATTTAATGGAGCTTTTGACCCTTTAATTCCACGCACCAAAAACCTAGAAGCATTCTGCCCGATTCTAGAAGTGATAGGTAAAATTGTTAAATCTCCAAACCGCCCCTCAAGCTGATTTAGTAAATCCAAAAGGCCAATAATTGGGAAAATAAAAATCACTTCACCCTTTGGTGCAGCGCAGCTAGCAGCAGTGCGAACCCATTTGCCCAAATCCTCTTTTGCCATATGTCGAGCAGTTGAGCGTGCTTCCCCCTTTGCTAAAGTTCCACCATTAGCATCAAAAAAAGGCGGATTAGCAATCACACAATCAAAATGATTTATTTTTAGGCCAGCCGCTTCTCGCTCATTTCCACTAAGAGTTAGGTCTAACTCAATAATATCTGCTCGTTTTTCAAAACTATTTATCAAGATATTTTCTTTAGCCAAAACCAGCATTTCAGGATTTTTTTCTAAAAATAATGATTTTAGATTTTTTCTATAGTTTAGCGCACAAAGCCCTGCCACTCCTACACCTGAACCAAGGTCGATAAGGTTTTTTCTAGATGCACCTACACTCGCACCCAATAAAACACTATCAATTCCAGCCCGAAACCCTTTTTTTGGCTGCAAAATCTTTAAGCTATCGCCCAAAAATTTATCGCAACTTACATCATTAGGTTTTACAAATGCTCTTAACTGGTCTAGTGACATAAAAACTTCTTATTTAATAATTTTTTCTCAATCATATTGAGCAATCTTTTAAATGTAAAAACAAACATATAAATAAATTCTTTTGGGCAAAAAATATGACATTAACACAAAAATCAACAAGAGCAAAAACTGCCCTTGATCGGTTATTAAATGTCACCCAAAATGATATGAACAGGGTGAATGATTTAATTCTTAGTCGTGCCGAATCTCATGTGGAGTTAGTTCCAAAACTAGCCAAATATCTAATCGAATCTGGTGGCAAACGCTTGCGCCCTATGCTCACAATCGCTTGTGCTTCAATGTTTTCTAAAGACAATAAATCATCAAATAACGCTATTCATTTTGCTGCTGCTGTAGAATTTATGCACAATGCAACCTTGTTGCATGACGATGTGGTCGATGAGAGTAAAATGCGCCGTGGCAAACCAGCCGCTCGCATGATTTGGGGCAATCAAGCAAGCGTCTTGGTTGGTGATTTTTTGCTTGGGCAAGCATTTTTAATGATGGTTGAAACCCGTGACCTTAATGCACTTGAAGTACTCTCCCGTGCAGCGGCAGTAATGGCAGAGGGCGAAGTTTTTCAACTCTCAAAAACTTCAGACCTTAGCACTAGTGCAAAAGAATATGACTTAGTCATTCGCTCAAAAACCGCCGCAATGTTTGAAGTTGCGACAAAAGTTGGCGCAATGGCTGGCGGAGCAGATGAGAAACAGTGCGATGCACTTGGTCTATATGGCACAGAATTAGGACGAGCTTTTCAGCTTATTGACGATGCGCTTGATTATGGTGGCACCAATGGAGTTTTAGGAAAAAACACTGGCGATGATTTACGTGAAGGTAAAATGACATTACCCGTAATATTAGCCCTTAAAAACTCAAGCGAAACTGAAAAAGCCTTAATTATCTCAGCACTTGGTAATCAAGAATTAGAGAATGATATTTTAAAACAAGTCATATCATTATTCCAAGAAAAAGGCGTTATCAAACAAACATCATTGCAAGCGCAAGAATGCGTAAATAGCGCAAAGCAAGCCCTAAGAACCCTACCAAAAAGCGATATGGTTGATCTATTAGCAGATATTGCAGATTTCACTCTACTCAGAGCCCACTAAACTTTCTTTCACCAACATTTTAACCCGAAAGCTAGGGTTGCATGGGCATAGGTGAGCAAGTGCATGTGATAAAGGAAGCCTATTGGCTTTTAAGAAGTTTAAGCTGATTGCGCCAGCGAATTGGCACAAAGTGGGATATGAGAAAATTTGCTGACACATGTAGCTTCCACTTTGAAGGAAGCCTATTGGCTTTTAAGAAGTTTAAGCTGCTTGTGCCAGTGAATTAGCTCAAAGTGGGATATGAGAAAATTTGCTGACACATGTAGCTTCCACTTTGAAGGAAGCCTATTGGCTTTTAAGAAGTTTAAGCTGCTTGTGCCAGTGAATTAGCTCTTATCCCTTTGGGTCAAAGCCAACCCATATTACTATATCTTCTCCGCCTAAATATGGTATGGCGACATTTTCTACTACTTTTACGAATTCTTCTGATTGACTTGGGGGTGTTACATTTACGGGAATGTCATATTTTTGTGAAAACACGGCTGTTCCATCACGCTCGACTGCAAAACGTAGAGGCAGGGTAAATTCACCTTGATTTCCTAGTGGGCCTAATAAAAGACGGCCTACGACTCCCATTTTTACTGTAATTAGGCCATTGGAAACTACACAATTGCGGGATTGTTTATCAATCACTGCTTGATAGTTTAACGCACGGGCATCACCAATTTTTTTATTGGCGTATGAAAATAATGCCTCACCACCTGAGCGAACTCTAATTGGTGGACATTCTGTTGCTATGGCTGGCAGGGCAGATGAATTGGAATTTAGTGCATTTTGATCTACTGCTATGTTGGCCAATGCAGTTGTGGCATTACCTTGGGCTGCTTGGTCATCACCGCCCAAAAACGAGCCAGTGGAACAACCAGCAAGGAATAGGCCAAGCGTAACAACACCAGCAAGTTGTATAAAATTTTTACTCACTTTATTTGTAAATCCAATTTTCATGAAACAAAATACCTTTTACGCACTAAACTCGTTAACTTATTTACCTAATAAACAAAATTTCACCTAAAGGTCAAATTCATTCATTAACAATTCTTGTCTTTAAAAACACTTCATAAGCACCATCAGATGTTTGAAAAGTTAAACGAACTGGTTTGTCCATCATATCACTAATCATATTTTTATCCAATAGATTAAAACTTACTATTGAATTTGTAAGGCTATAATGGGGCAAGGAGAATAAAACATCTAATTCATCATAGTCTGCGATAAGCGATAATGGGTCGAGTTTATCTGGGTCTACCAATATTTCAAGTTGACTTGTTTTAACATTAATAATGGCATGCTTAATAGGTATTTCCTTTTTGTCCCAGTTAATTGGCACAAGTGACATAGCCAAATTAAGCCTTGAGTTTTGTGACCTATCGAGCTTTTTAAAGTCTAATTTCAGCTCAAGAGTTTCTTTTACGGGAATACAAATATTGGCGCAAATCCCCAAGAAAATATCTACTTTTATTAGTTGACTTTGTTCTTTTGCATCTAATTTTATCTTTATTGGGAAAACCTGATTTCCATAATAAACATAATCAATATAGCCATATTTCTCTTCTCTTAAGGGGAAAGGCCAAAATATTTGATGCAACATATTGTTTTCTTTGCTTTTAATATCAAGCTGCAATGGAATTCCTGCTTCACCTGGAATACGCCAATAAGTTTTTACACCCTTTGGCATTTTCATTTCTAGCCCAATCATAACTGAGCTATCACTATTTAGTTTGTCACTGGAAATAAGCCTCATTTTTGCACCAAGACCAATATCAACCCAATTAGTTTTTGCACCAAGGGCAGTTGAATTAGATAAAATAACCATCAAAAAAACTAATAATAGATTTCGCATTTAATCAAAAATACCTATTTAAAACATTACAATTGCACATAGCATTATTGCATCATACAATGGCATAAGAACAAATCACATTTATGGCATAATGATTTGCAAATATATGGTAAAAATATTTTAGGACTTAGCTATTGTCAATTTCATTAAAAGGTCAATTTTTAATTGCGATGCCTTCTATGGGCGACAAAAGATTCTTAGAGAGTCTTATATATATAATAGATCATAATGAAGAAGGCGCAATGGGATTGGTTGTTAATAACCCCATGCAGGGCATGCAGTTTTTAGATATTTTGCGTGAGATGAAATTAGGTGAGGAGGATAAATTAATCAACTTATCACCAAAAATTCAAGAACGAGAAATATTGGCAGGAGGGCCTGTAGAAAAGGGTCGAGGATTTGTTCTTCATTCAAAAGATTATTCACAAAAAAACAATAGTCTTTCAATCAATGATGAAATTAGCATGAGTGCAACAAGCGATGTTTTAAAAGCAATTGCCTTTGGAACACCTCCAAAAAAGAATTTATTCGCACTTGGTTATTGCGGTTGGTCACCCATGCAACTTGAGGGCGAATTAAAAAATAATGGCTGGCTTATAACCCCACATACTAGTGAATTATTATTTGAAATTCCATATAATGAAAGATATGATTTTGCTCTTTCACAAATTGGCGCAACAAGGGCATCACTTAGCTTTACAGCGGGCAATGCCTAAAATAACCCTCTCTTGTGATTAAGCCTTAAACTGAGCTTTGAGTTTTTCTCTAAATTCATTTGCGCTAACTGCAACTCCAAAATAATATCCCTGCGCATATTTACAATTTAGCTCTTTTAATCGCTTAACCTCAGCCTCAGTTTCAACCCCTTCAGCAATAACTTGCATTCCAAGATCATGACTAAGAGCAATAACTGCACGAATGATTGGTATTTGTGTGTGAGTTAGGCCTTTTTCTTGGCTGATCTGCACAAAAGGAGCAGGGATTTTTATCGCATCAAAAGGAAAACGATGCAAATATGAAAGCGAAGAATAACCAGTGCCAAAATCATCAAGTGCCAAACTAAGCCCCATAGATTTAAGAGAAGCCAACATATATGCTGAATGCTCTGCATTGGCCATAACTTGGGTTTCTGTCACCTCAAGTTTAAGATGCTTAACAATATTTACATGCCTGTCAATAAGCAGCTTTATATCAGAGAGCATGCTCTCATTCGCCAATTGCAAAGGCGAAAGATTAACTGATACAAAAAAATCATCATCAACTTTAAATTCATCACACCATTTTTGCGTTCTGCTTGCCGCCTGTTCAAACGCTAATTGACCCAATTTTTTAATCTGCCCGCTTCGCTCAGCAATAGGGATAAATTCTGAAGGAGGAATAAGCCCTCTGCTTTTATGCTCCCAGCGCATGAGTGCCTCGCAACCAGCAATCAATCCAGTTTGTAAATTTATTATTGGTTGAAAACTTACCCTAAACTCATTATTTCGCAAACCACGCTCTAAATCATCTTCGCAAATGCGAGAATATTCAACAATTGAGTTAGCTGAAGCTCGATATGCTTCAATTCTGTCGCCCCCATGCCGTTTTGCAAAATACATAGCTAATTCGGCATTTCTTAGAACTTCACTAGCACCAACCTCACTATTATCAAAAATCGTAACACCAATGGAAACACTAAGCGTAATATCTTTTTGACCAAAGTTAAAAGGAACTCGCATATCTTTACGTATCTGCTCTGTGATTTGAGCAATTTTTGTAGGATTTTGCTCACTTCCAAGAATAATTGCAAATTGATCGCCATTTATTCTAGAAATCGTATCTAGTGGACGCAAAAGGCGAGAAATTCTTCGTGAGCTTGCTAACAAAACAGAATCAGCAGCATTAAGGCCGATAGCATCATCAAGCTCAGAGAATTTATCAATATCAACCAATAAAATTGCAGGTTTTAAATTAGACTTAGCAGACTTTGAACGAATGATTGCTCTGCTTAATCTATCCATAAACAATGCCTTATTTGGTAAGCCTGTTAGGGCATCATTTACTGAATCATGTAGAAGGCGTTTTTTGGAAATTTTCTCATCAGACACATCACGCAATGTGCCAACAATTCTCGATGTTTGCCCATTAGCTCCCAAAACTGGCATAACCCTAAGTCGAAAAGTTCGATAAGAGCCATCTTTTGCCATAAGACGAATATCAGAATTTATTTTCCCACGATGTAGCTCAATAAGAGTATCAAGTGCCGTGCGGAATTTTTGTCTATCTTCAACATGAACCCTATCTAACCAGCGTTTAACTGATCCCCTTAATGTCCCTTTTTTCTCACCCAATCGAGCAGATAGTCCATCTGAAACAGAAATTCGATCTCTTTCAATATTCCAATCAAACACAAAGTCTCCACTACCAGTTAATGCAAGCGCACGCCTCTCGACCTCAGTAAGCGTTCCAACCGATACCTGCCCCTCAGAAAAAGCATGTTGAACCGTTGTAAATCCAATCAGCATGACAATTAAAACAAGCCCACCCGAAACAGTTGGCTGGGCAATGTCATTAGAAATCTGCCCAATAACAACCATGAATGAATAAAATAACCAGCTTAAGAAAATAATCCATGTCGGCAGTAATAACACCGCTCGATCATACCCGCGTATGCCAAGAATTAAAATTAAAACCAGCCCCATGCCACCAAGCAAAACCAGAATAATTCTAGCAATTGTTGTAGCTAAAACTGGTTGAAAAAATGCCAAACCAAATAAGGTTGCAAAAACGATTACCAAAACTAATGCAAAATGTATAAAACGAAGATGCCATCGATGTAAGTTTAAATAGATGAATAAAAAGCCAAATAAAGTGGTCGCTAAGCCCACCTCGGCAGCGGCTCGCAAATATCCAGATGAGGCATTTTCAATCCCCAAAAGGCGACCCATAACACCAAAATCAACCAATAAATAAATCAAAACAGCATAAGAAAATGCCGCCGTAGCGGGGAACACTCCCTGCCCTTTAACCACAAACATAATCGTTAAAAACACTGCTGCAACTGCAGAAATTCCTAAAACAATACCACGAAATAAGGTAAAAGAATTTACATATTCGCTGTAAGCATTTGGTTTCCACAAAAATAATTCAGGTAATGATTGCCCAGAAAGCTCACCAATAAAAGTAACTGTTGCCCCCGGATCAAGTGTAATTTTAAAAACATCAGCCTCATAATCAACAAGCCTCTCAGGACGCAAACCATGGCTAACAGTTAAAAATGAAAGACGTTTTGCACCTAAATCAGGATTGATTATACCAGAACCAGAAAGTCTAAAAAATGGCGCAACCAGCAGGCGTTCAATCTGGACATCACTTTCATTTTTAAGTGCAAATAATGCCCAATCAGGATTGGTGTTTTGATCAGCAGCTAACACCTCAATACGCCTGATAATTCCATCTTCACCAGCCGCCGTGCTTAATTGAATTTTACCATTTTCACTTTTTATAACATCAATAGCTGAGCTAAGGTTAACTGCGTTAATATCTTGTGGAACATTAATAACTTCAAAAGCCATCAGAGATTGAATGGCACTAAAAATCAACATAGATGATAATAATAAGACTCTAACCAGTTTCATTTTTTTAAAAAACCCATTTTATATTCTTCAACCGTTAAACCATAGAGCAAATGATCCCGCCAAGCACCATTTATTTGCAAATAATTCTTCGCAAACCCCTCTTTAATAAACCCACTTTTCTCTAAAACAGCAATCGAAGCAGCATTATTTGGTAAACTAGCGGCATGAATTCTTCGAAGAGCTAGATCATCAAAAACAAATGGCAAAACCATTGCCACCGCTGCACTCATAATCCCTTTATTCTTTTGCTCAACACTAATCCAATAGCCAAGATTTACATGCCCACTTATGTGGCGAATATTTGTCAAAGATAACCCGCCAGCTAATATTTGAATATCACCAGTTTTTTTCCAGATAGAAAAAGAAAATTCATACTTTAAGGCCATTTGCCTTTTATTATGCTTTAGACGTTTTAAAAAAACCTCATAACTTAAATCTTTAGCACCCCAAATTGGCTCAAACGGGGTTAAAAAATCACGACTTTGAGCCCTAGTTCTTGCCCATAAAGAAAAATCACTCTTTTGCAACGGCCTTAATAACAAATCGTCATTCTCTAGCCTTAATGAATTAAAATTTTTAACTAAGAAAAATGGCATTTAGCGTTGCCTTATGCTTTTAATCGCTTTGTAATGGCCTCATAACTTGGCATATTCTCCAATGGCCCTACACCGGCAACACTAAGAACAGCATTTTCAAGAATATCCTTTGCTACCTCTTTAACTCGTGCTGCAGAAATTTTACTTATTCTCTCCACCGTTTCAGCCATAGGGATTGGGCGACCCCATAAAATTTGCTGCCGTGCAAGTTGAGAAGCACGAGCGGAAGGGTTT
>JAMONZ010000097.1 GCA_027066315.1 Hyphomicrobiales bacterium | reverse complement strand
CGCAGGCGTTAAAAGCTCGGACGGATTTCTAGGATTTTTATATTAAAAAGTTGCATTTTTACACCTTTTAACCTATTATAACGTAAGAGGAGAAAAAAATGACTACAACGATAAAACTTTCTGATGACCTTATAAATAGTGCTCGCCGCTTTGCTGCAATTTATTCTCGCTCCACACCCAAGCAAATTGAATATTGGTCACGTATTGGCAAAATGGCCGAAGAAAACCCTGACCTTTCATATAGTTTAATCAAAGACATTCTTTTGAGCAGAGCAGAGCAAGAAGATAAAGAAGTAATTGCTTATGAGTTTGGCTGAGAATGATAATTTTACAAACAAAAGCCTTTAGCAAGATAATCAAAAAACTACATACTAACCAAAAAGTTGACTTAGATAGAGCAGTAAAAAAACTTGCACAAAACCCAAGTATTGGCGAAGCAAAAAAAGGCGACCTTGCAGGTGTTTTTGTCTATAAATTTAAAATAACAAAACAAACATCACTACTTGCCTATTGTTATGAAGAAGAGATGCTCACCTTAACTTTATTAGCTCTAGGAACGCATGAGAATTATTATTGTGATTTGAAGAAATAATATAATTCAGCCTAAATATAAACAAAAACAATTGAAGGATTCATTACATTTCCTAAAAATCATATACAAAAATTGTCACTCTTTTTTAGAACTTGACACCATAACCAACCCAATTTGGTAACATTAAACTTATGTGTAAACTCTTTATGAACATGCTCTTAATATTGCCAAACATGTTGTACTAAATCCCCCTACCCCTCAATCTTCACCTTATCATTCTCAAATTCCATAGCCTCAATATTTCCCGAGCGCCTTGTTATCTTCTTCGATGAAGTAACAATTAAATCAATATCTTTACTAGCGGAATTAAAATGAGTTTGTAATTTTTCTACCCGCTCATCAAGCCGCCCAATATCGTCCATTAACAGGCGGACTTCTTTTTGGATTAAATGTGCTTGCTCACGCATTTTTACATCACGAAGTAAGGCTTGTACTACTTGGATTGAAAGCATCAAAAGCGAAGGTGAAACAATAACCACTCTTGCCCTGTTTGCTTTTTGAATTACGTCCTCGAAATGCTCATGAAGGTCTGCAAAAATAGATTCTGATGGTACAAACATAAAGGCGGTGTCTTGCGTTTCTCCGGCAATTAGATATTTACTAGCTATAGCTTTTACATGCACGCTGATGTCATTTTTAAATGCGGTTCTTGCTTGTTTTAGGTCTTGGGCATTTTCTCCCTCATTCATTCTTTGCCAAGCCTCAAGCGGGAATTTTGCATCTATGACTAAATCAGGGGCATCGTTTGGCATGTGGATTAGGCAATCGGGGCGAGAGGCGTTTGATAGGGTTGCTTGAAATGTATAGCCGCTTGGTGCAAGTCCATCGGCAATTATTACTTCCATTCGTCCCTGCCCAAAAGCACCACGAGTTTGCTTGTTAGAAAGGATAGACTGCAATGAAACTATCTCGCTTGAAAGATCGGTAATTGTTGATTGGGCTTTATCAATCACTGCTAGTCTTTCGTTGAGTTTTGATAGGCTCTGCTCGGTTTTAATACGGTTTTCGCTAAGGTTGTGTCCCATGCGCTGGTTAGTTGTTTCAATTTTATCAACCAAAGTTTTAGCTAAGTCTGAGGTGCGAGTGCCAAAAATCTCACTCATGGTTTGCATTCGTCCTGTCATTTCTGATTGCACTTGTAAAACAGAAGCCATGTGACGCTCTAGCTCGTCATTTTGTTTTTTGGATTTTAATAATTCAACTTGGCGGTTTTTGTTTGAGCTAAGTTGCGCATATAAAATGATGATGAGTAACAAAGCTAAAAGCACAAAGGCTGCTAATGCCAATATTTCAAGCCTTACAGGTATATTACCGATATTAAAGATAATTTTTTCCATTTGAGATGTTTACCATATTCGTTATATTAAGTATTGCTCTATTTCTTGTTTCTTATGCTTGAGTGTTGACCAAAAAATGCCATATAAGTCGAATATATATTGAAGGATTTTTTATGAGTATAAAAGAAATATTACTTATCCCTGATAAGCGATTAAAAATGAAAACCGATTTGGTTAGTTCTATCACAAAGAATGAACATAGACTAATTGATGATATGTTTGAAACTATGTATGATGCACCCGGTATTGGTTTGGCCGCTCCGCAAGTTGGGGTAATGTCAAAAATTATCGTTATGGATTGTGCAAAAGAAGAAGATGAAAAGCCTGACCCTATTGCTATGATAAATCCTGAAATAATTTGGGTTTCTGATGAATTAAATACCTATGAAGAGGGTTGTCTTTCAATCCCTGATTATTTTGCAGATATTACTCGACCTGCAAATATTAAAGTTCGCTATCTAGATAAAAATGAAAAAACCATTGAGCGTGAGGCAGGCGGTTTATTAGCTACCTGCATTCAACACGAAATAGATCATTTAGAGGGTAAATTATTCATCGATTATATTTCTCGCCTAAAGCGTGAGCGAATTACTAAAAAGTTTCAAAAGATGGCAAAATTTGAAGCAAAATAATTTGAAGCAAAATAATTTGGGGCAAAACAATTTGGGGCAAAATAAATGCGTATAATTTTTATGGGAACACCTGAATTTTCTGCTGTTTCTCTTAAGCAAATTGTCGAGCATGGATATGATGTGGTTGCTGTTTATACTCAGCCACCACGTCGTGCTGGGCGTGGAAAAAGTCTAAAAAAATCTGCTGTGCATATTCTCGCTGAAGAATTAGGGTTAGAAGTTTTTACCCCTAAGAATTTTAAAAATAACTCAGATATTGATATTTTTGCAGATCATAAGGCTGATGTAGCAATTGTTGTTGCTTATGGTTTGTTGTTGCCTAAAGCTATCTTAACTGTTCCAAAATTTGGCTGTTTAAATTTGCATGGCTCGCTTTTACCTCGTTGGCGAGGGGCTGCCCCAATTCAGCGAGCGATAATGGCAGGTGATAAAAAAACTGGAGTTATGGTAATGCAAATGGACGAAGGTCTTGATACTGGCCCTGTTGCATTAACTACAGAAATCCCTCTGAGGCCAAATATCACTGCTGGTGAATTACATGATGAGATGAGGCAAGCTGGGGCTGATTTATTGGTAAAGGCACTAAAAGATTTAGAGCAGGGTCAGTTAGAATTTGTTGAGCAAGCCAAGAGTGGAGTAACTTACGCTAAAAAAATTGATAAAAGCGAGGCTAGGATTGATTGGAAACAAGATGCAAATATGGTGTTAAATAATATCCATGGGCTTTCTCCCTTTCCTGGGGCTTGGTTTGAAATTATAATAAATAGCAAACCAGTTAGGGTGAAAATTATTAGTGCAAAAATAATTGAAAAAAATGGCAAGGCAGGTGAGGTGCTTGATAGTCAGCTTAGCATTGCTTGTAGAAATAAAGCGATTAAACCAATAAAACTTCAGCGGCAAGGCAAGGGAATTGTTGAGCTTGATGCATTTTTGCGTGGGGTGGGTGATTTGAGAGGCAAGGTAATAAATTGATGTTTCGATATGCTATTACAATTGAGTATGATGGAAGTGATTTTCATGGCTGGCAAAAGCAAAAGGCACATCGCTCGGTTCAAGGTGATATTGAAAAAGCAATAAAAAAACTTACAAGTGAAGAGGTAAAAACCCAAGCGGCAGGGCGTACAGATAAAGGGGTGCATGGCAAGGGGCAGGTTGCGCATTTTGACCTTAATAAGGAGTGGGACGCTTTTCGTATTCAAGAGGGATTGAATTATCACCTAAGGCCAAATGAAATTGCAATTATTTCATCAAAAGCAGTAGGGCAAGATTTTGAGGCTCGTTTTAGTGCTACAAGACGCTATTATGAATATATAATTTCAGATCGTCGTGCGCCACCTGTTTTAGAGCGCAATAGGGTTTGGCATGTGCCAACAACTTTAGATGAAAAAGCCATGAATGAAGCGGCACAAGTGGCTGTTGGCAGGCATGATTTTACTACTTTTAGATCGATTGAATGCCAATCAAAATCGCCTATTAAAAGCCTTGATTTTTTTGATGTGCAACGAGATGGACAGCATATTTTTATTAAGGCAAATGCACTTTCGTTTTTGCATCATCAGGTGCGATCATTGGTTGGCTCAATAAAATTAGTGGGGCAGGGCAAGTGGAGTGTTGCAGATTTTGCCTCTGCGCTTGAAGCAAAAGAGCGCAAACGCTGCGGCACACTTGCGCCATCTGCTGGGCTATATTTAATGAAGGTAGATTATTAAGTTTGACTGCTTAAGGTAAGAACATTAATTTCCATTATCGAGCCAAGCACTATCATGCCAATTAATCCTGCAAATAAATGAGCCACAAAGAATAAAATAATATGTTGAATTGGTAGTTTAATAATTATTCGTATGGTGTTTATTTTTATAATTAGAATTAAAATTGCTAGAGTGATTAATAAGAAATCAGATTCTATCTTTAAGATATTTAATGAGAGGCTTATAATTGTAATAAAAAAACCTGCCCAAAAATCTACCACTAAATATGGTACAAGAGCATCTAGGCGGTTTAATAAGTTCAATATTATTAGAGCGGAGCTAGTTTGAAATGCAAAAACTCCAGCGGTATAAACAAGCAGTTTAGAAGAGGAAACACCATCAATAGGGCTGCCAAGTATTGCAGGGGCATAACCATTAAGGCCAAGGGTAATGATGATAGCAATTGTTGCCCCTAGTAGGCCAACAATTGTTAGGTTGAAATATTTAGCCGCATCACGCTTGCCAATGGCAATGTTAAAAACACCAATGGCGGCATTTACTAGTTCTTCAAGAAAGGTCATTTGCTAAAAAATCTTTCAATAAAATTTGCATAAATATCTGTTAAAAGATCTACTTGCCTAAGTGGCACACGCTCATCTACTGCATGCATATGATCTCCAACTAGGCCGCATTCAACTACTGGGCAATGAAGCGCAATAAACCTTGCATCAGATGTTCCACCAGTTGTGGAATGATCTGGTTTGGTGTTTGAGCCAGTTACATTTTTAATTATCTCATCAAGCAGAGCAACATCATCTGCTGGTGGAAAAATAAAACAATTTGCCCCCCTTGTTGGGCTTTCAAAAATAACTTCACAGCCATTTGGGTCAATCTTATCAATCTGGCTTTTTATATGGGTAAAAAGGCTTGTCTGATTCCATAAATCATTATGGCGTACATTAAAGCGTAAAATTGCTTTTTCTGGAATTATATTTGTTGCCTTGTTGCCAACATCAATTGTGCTGATTTGCAAAGAGGAGGGTTGAAAATGCTCGTCCCCCTCATCAAGTGGCTTGGAAGTTATTGCACTAGCAATTGCGGCAATTATTGGAATTGGGTTTTTGCATTTTTCTGGATAAGCGATATGACCTTGTTTGCCAATAACTGTTATTAACCCATCAAATGAGCCTCGTCGTCCAATTTTAATTCTATCACCAACTGCCTTGCTTGAACTTGGCTCACCAACAATTGAGAAATCAAACTTATAGCCTTGCTCTTTTGCCCAAAAAAGAATTTTCTCAGTACCATTAATTGCATCAGCTTCTTCGTCCATAGTAATTGCTAACGAAATTATGCCATTATCTGCATTGCCATTTTTTACTAATTTTTCTATGGCAGAACAAAATGCTGCAACGCCAGATTTCATATCTGTTGCGCCTCGCCCCCAAAGTACGCCGTCTTCAACATGGGCAGAAAATGGGTGGTGCGTCCACTGTATCTCGTCGCCAACTGGCACAACATCAACATGGCCACCAAATAATAAATGCCTGCCCTTAGTGCCACGTGTAGCAAATAA
>JAMONZ010000096.1 GCA_027066315.1 Hyphomicrobiales bacterium | reverse complement strand
TCTTTTACAATATTGGCCAAAATATTTGGCGAAATATGTAATAAAGGTCGAAATATTTTTATCCCCGCAACTTGGCTAAACTCTGACATGCCCCCAAGCCCCAAAATGCCAGACCCATTTGCCATACGCATCATAATTGTTTCAGCTTGATCCAAAGCATGATGAGCTGTGAGTAGAATTTGCACCCCATTTTTACCCATGTGATTACCGATTAAACTATAGCGAGCATTTCTAGCTTTTTGTTGTTTTGCTGATTTTGGTTTTTTACCCACCCAGTTTAATATTTTGGTTTTTAGACCTAGTTTTTTTGCTTGGCTTTTGACAAACTTACATTCATTTTTTGCTTCTTTCCTAAAACCATGATTAACGCAGTAGATTGTAATTTTTGGAGGGCGATTTTGCACATCTGCCCATTTAGCCACCATTAACATTAGTGCAAGGCTATCTGCCCCTCCCGAAACTCCAATGCCAATATGTTCATATCTGCTCAAAGGGGAGAAAACTTCATCAAAAGAAATTTGGCTTCGCTCTAACATTTCGCCTTTTGCATTTCTTGGCTTAACTTTATTCTTAGGGCATTTGAGCTATTGGGATAACGACTTAATACTTGCTCATATGTTCTGCAGGCGGTTTCTCTTTCGCCTGAGCCAGCCAAAGCCATGCCCAGTTTTAATAATAAATCAGGAGCTCTTTTTGAAGCTGAATAAGACTGAAAGCCATCTAATAAAACCTGTGCCGCCTCGTTATATTCTTTTCGCAATAGCAATGTTTCACCAAGCCAATTAGTTGCATCTGGGGCTTGGGGGTGCGTTGGAAAAAGTGCAACAAATTGTTTAAATTGCTGCTCTGCAAATTCATAATTCGATTGAATAAAGGCATCATATCCTGCTCGATATTGCGCATCTGCATCATCATTTGTTACTAATTTAGTTGGTGCAAAACTTGTGTCCATTGGCACAGAGCCAAGCGGTTGCCCAGGGGTTGCCAACTCTAGTCCCTGTATCAATATTTGAGTGGAGCTATTAGAATTTCCTAAGGTTTGAATATGCGATTCTTCCTCAACAGCATCATCGCTGTTGGATTGAAGAACCGCACTAGTCTTTTTTGGCGCACCGCCCTCTAGTTGCTCAAAGCGAAATTCATAATCTTCTTGTTGACGCTCTAAAAAAGTTTGCATTTGCGTTAATTGAAATTGCAATCCATCAACTTGACCTCTTAGTATACGCACCTGCTCTTCTAAGTTTGCAATACGGACATTAAGAGCTGCAATATTTTTTGATGATTGGGCAATTAAAATTGGTTTTTTTGGTGCAGTCATAACTGGTGTAGTTGGAGCAAAAGTGTTTAACGACTGACTTAATTGCTCAATTTGAAAATCAAGTGCATCTATTTTGCTATCTGCAACCTCAGCTTTTGATGAATTTGCCTGCATTAAAGAATAAACGATAAGTGTGAGTGCAATCACTCCATATATCTTCCATCTTTTTTTAAAAAACTCCAAAATCACCTTAAAGACTCCTTTTTAGCTATAGTTTTTAATAGTATTTATTCATGCTTATAATAATTTAGAATTTTGGTCAAAAAAAAGCGTCAAAACCACAAAATGAATTTTGACGCCTATATTTATGAATTTATTTTATTGCTTAATTCACTACAGTTACAGAACGCCTATTTTGTGACCAGCATGATATATCGTTACAAACTGCAACTGGACGCTCTTTACCAAAGGATTTTGACGTGATGCGAGTACTACTAACTCCACGAGAAATTAGATAATTAACAACGGCTGCTGCACGGCGTGCGCCAAGCGCAATATTATATTCACGAGTGCCACGCTCATCTGCATGACCCTCAATCATAATGCGATAGTTTGAATAACGACTTAGCCAAGCGGCCTGTTTATCAAGTGTTTGTTGACCTGTAGCTGAAATAACCGACGAGCCTGTTTCAAAAAACACTCTATCACCAACAGTAACCAAAAATTCTTGCTGTGAACCTGCAGCGGCTGTGCCGCCGGCATTAAGGTCTGTTGCTGGGGTGCGTGCGCAAGCTGACACAAACACAACTAAAGCAAGCATTGCAAAAATACGAAAAAATGATGCGCTAAGCGTCTTGATATTCATTGAACCGATAACTCCTAAAAAAATAATTATAAAGCAAATATATCATTTACCTTAAGACCAAGTGTTCAAGGATAGTTAATTAAACATCAATCAGACTAAAATATGGCATTTATTAACTAACTCAAAAGTGGCGACCACGCTGGATCAGAAGCAAAAGTTGGTGTTTGGATTTTTTGCTCATTTCGTCCCCAAACATCAACAGAGTATAATTGTGGGCCAGAATTACCACCAGGGTCTTTGAAAAACATTATCACCCTGCCATTTGGGGCCCAACTTGGCCCCTCAGCATGAAATGAAGAAACTAAAATTCGCTCGCTCGATCCATCTGGCTTCATTGTGCCAACATGA
This sequence comes from Hyphomicrobiales bacterium, assembly GCA_027066315.1. Taxonomy (GTDB): domain Bacteria; phylum Pseudomonadota; class Alphaproteobacteria; order Rhizobiales; family Devosiaceae; genus S141-66. The sequence goes on along the minus strand of JAMONZ010000096.1, from coordinate 21,219 downwards.
AACTGGCCACCAGATTGGCGAGTGAAAGCTATTAAATCTCCCTTTGGAGAAAAAACAGGGGTTGAATATGATCCCTTGCCATAAGAAATTCTTTGCGCTCCGCCGCCTCCTGCGCCCATTATATAAATTTGTTGTGAGCCGCCACGATCAGATTCAAAGGCGATTTTTTGTCCATCAGGAGAATAAGAAGCACCCGTATCAATTGCCGAACCAGAGGTTAACTGGCTTGGTTTATTTGAGCCAATAGCCATTGCATAAAGATTAGTTGCACCACCTTGCTCAACTGAAAAAACTAACGAGCGGCCATCTGGTGAAAAACGTGGTGAAAAAGTCATCTGACCAAAATTACCAATAGATTGCTGTCTGCCAGAGGCCAAATCAAGCAAGTAAACTCTTGGCAAGCCATTATCAAAATTCAAATAAGTGAGCAGTTTTCCATTTGCTGAAAATCTTGGGGTTAGAGCTAGGGTTTTTCCAGAAGTAAGATATTGAAGGTTTGAGCCATCTAAATCCATTATTGCCAAACGCTTCGTACGATTAGCTTTGGGGCCAGTTTCGGCAACAAAAACAATTCTTGTATCAAAATACCCGCCCTCTCCCGTTAGGGACGTATAAATTGCATCTGAAATTTGATGAGCAATTCGACGAGAGCCAGAAGAGTTACTTGCATATGATTTCCCAACTACCTGCTCTGCGGCTTGTGTATCCCAAACCCTAACCGAGCCTTCTATTTGACCGGTATTTTCAACCTGCCCCATGACCACGGCATCTGCACCTGTTGCACGCCAGATAGAAAAATCTGGGTTTGCAGAAATATTACCAACATTTTGAGGAAGCGAAGAAGTATCTATCAATGAAAACAGGCCAGAGCCTTTTAAATTTGATCTAACAATGTCGCTCATCTGCTGCCCAAAGGCAGGATTTGAAGAAGCAAAATTTGGAATTGCAATTGGAAGAGGAGTAAAATTTCCACCTGTAACTGTAATTTTTACCAGTGCTAAAGCTGGGTTGATAGCTGCGAGCATTGCTGCGCCGCTTATACCTAGTTTTAGAGCAGAGCGTCGGCTTAGCGATTTCATCTTAATTCTCCATCTTTATTCTTTATACTGCATTTAATCATTTTTACTTGAGTTATTTTATAGATCATTTGGATCAAAAGTAACATCAACTTGCTTCCAATTATCATATTTTTGCGCATTTAAAGCATAAGGCGAACAACGCATCACAGCCCTTTGTGCAGCTTTTGCAGTTGCTCCTGCCACACTAGAGTTTATTTGTGACAAGATTTTGGGTGTTCCATTAACGCTGCCATTTCTATTCAAATTCACCAATAGACGAACAGTTAAACCATCTTCGCTAAAAGCTGAAATTGGCGGATTCCAACATTTTCGCATAGAAGCTGCAAGAGCGTTTTGCTCTGTTTGAGTAAGCGTTGCGGCTTGACCCGTTGCTTTACCTGCGCTTTGCTCTCCACCAGCTCCTGTAGTTGCGCCACGGCTTTCTTCGGCATTAATTATATCTGAAATTCTTGTAGCTTCTTTGGCCTCTTTAGCTTTTTTTTCTGCTAATTCTTGGGCTCGTTTTTTTGCTTTTTCTTCAAGCTGTTTTTTATATTCTTCTCTTTTTTTGTCAATTGAAGCAGTGCGAATAAGCGGGGCTGGAATAATTTCTTTTGGCTCTAATTCAACTTGCGGCTCTAAGGCAAGAACTGGCTCTGGCTCAACTAATTCTGTTGGTGTTGGCTCTGGTTCTGCGGTGGGCTCTGGTTCTGGGTCTGGTGCTGGATTTGGAGCTGGCACAGGTTCTGGTGCGGTTTGCACGGTTGGAGCAGGTGTAATATTCTCAGTTATTTCTGGCTTGACTTGGTCTTCTTGCGTATTGCCAGTTCGTTGGGCAATTTGGGCTGGCTCAATTGTATCAACCAAAGAAGGCGCATCTGTTTTTATATTTTCGCTCTGCTCTGAGCCAATTGTGATATTTGAAAACTCTTCAATTGGCACTAGGTCAACCGATATTGATTCTACCTGATCCATCACAAGTGGTTTTACATTGCCAAGCGAGATTAACCCCAAGGCAATGAGCGTGCTATGCGCAATGAATGAAATTATAAGTCCGCTACGCATGGACTTATTGCCCCTGTTCCTGCTCGGTAATTAAACCGATTTTTGCATAACCTGCTTTTGAAAGAATACCCATCACTTTCATAACATTTCCATAATCAGCATTTGCAGCACCACGCACATATAAACGCTCATCTGTGCCATTTATTGCTATTTCTTGTATTTTAGTTATCAAATCTTCTAAGGCTATTTCTTCCTCATCAATATAAATAATTGCATCATTTGTTATAGAAATAGTTATTGGCTTGCTTTCAATATTTAGCGATTTTGCTTGTGTTTGGGGCAAATCAAGCGGCACACCAACCGTCATAAGCGGGGCGGCAACCATAAATACAATTAACAAAACCAACATTACATCTACTAATGGTGTTACGTTTATTTCTGACAAAACGGCTTTTCGACGACTTCTACGTCGCCCCCGCGTACCCCCTGCATTTGCCCCTGTCCCTAATCCCATTAGCTTTGACCCCGTGATTCTAATTGTCGTGATAAAATAGTCAAAAACTCGTCAGCAAAATTTTCTAATTGTTCAATTATTTTTCCTGAATCTGAGGAAAGTTTATTATAGGCGATATTGGCAGGGATTGCCGCTAAAAGACCAAGTGCCGTTGCGAAAAGAGCTTCGGCAATACCCGGAGCTACAACAGCTAAACTTGAACTTTTTGATATTGCAATCGATTGGAAGGCATTCATAATGCCCCAAACCGTGCCAAAAAGACCAACAAAAACACCTGCAGAGGCAACCGATGCCAAAAAGCCAAGCCTTTGTTCAAGCAGATCACTCTCACGTGCAATAGCAACATTCAGGACTTTTTCTAAACGTGACATGATACCAATACTAGAGGAGGCATTTTGCTCAAATGATCTTTTCCATTCTTTCATTGCAGCAACAAAAAGTGCAGCTTGTCCCTTTGTATTAGTCTGACTTAATGATTGATAGAGTTGCTCTAGCGATTGACCTGACCAAAATATCTTTTCAAATTTCTTCATTTCACGCTTTGAGCGAGAATAAAGCATCACTTTATCTACTATGATTGCCCAACACCAAATTGAGGCTATTAATAGTCCTATGATTACTGATTTCACTACCCAATCAGCTTGCAAAAATAATCCCAAAAGAGAAAAATCATGCTCTGCTGCTATATTTGCAACTTCTATTGCTTCCATAAAACTAAAACCTTTGTTTAAAAATTCCAAAAAATATTGGGTTTTTGTACGTTACGCCCAATAAACCGCAAAACTTGTCAATTTTAAGAAGGCATAAAAAAAGCCTTTTAGCTTTGACATTTGCTTTTAACTTATGGTCAACAAATGGTTAATTTTTACTTTTTTTAAGCAAGAAAAAGAGGCTTCCAATCTTTAGGCAATCTCGTAGCTCTGCCTTTTACATCTATCACGGCTATTACTAGTTTTGCGGACGCTATTTTTTTACCCCTGCAAAAGGCTTCCTGTTCCAGCGAAATCCTTGCTCCGCTGATTGAAATAAGCCTTGTTTTTATATTGATTAAGTCATCAATATGTGAGGGCTTTAAAAAATCTATCTCCATTTTTGCAACTGCGAAAGCTAAGCCCTGTTTTGCCAATTCAAAATGATGGATACCTAGGTTTCTAAGCCATTCTGTTCGGCTACGTTCAAAAAACTTTACGTATGAGCCATGATAAACATTGCCTGAAAAGTCTGTATCTTCATAATAAACTCGTATATCGAAGGTAAAATAATCACTCATTTCACAATGCTAGCACAAGTTGCATCACCAACCCCATCGCAAGGTTCAAAAACCAAAATATCACTCTCGCTATCATCTTCATAAATAATCTGCACAGCGATTTTTTCTGCCTGATTTGATTGAAGCGTTATAGCTATTGCCTCTGGCCCTGCATCTGGCGGTAGAGAAAATGGCATTGCTGGGTGGCAGGCAACGAGCGGAAATGTTTGATCGAGATCGGGAGAATTTATTGAATAGCGAATTTCTTTTACTCGACAACGAAGCATAACTAGGGGGGTAAAATATACCCATTGTGAGCCATCATATTCTCGAAATTGCACCCAACCAGAGGCCTTATTCGCCTCTGCCATTGTTTTATAAAGCTCCATTGGTGGGATAGCATTTTGCTGGGCATAACTTGGTGTTATGAGTAAAAACCCAGCGATAAAAAAAGTAATAAAAAATTTCATCAAAATGCTCCGTAAAATATTTAGCTTTATCTTATTAAGAGGTTTGACTAAAAAATACTAAAAGGCAAATAAAATGCGAAATAATCACAAAAATAGCTCTGCCCTTAAACCTTGGGCTAATTTGAACAAACAAGAGCAGATTGACCTTAGAATTGCTTATCAGGAAGAGTTAGACAACCAGCCAAACACCTGCTCAATGGATAAAAAAATGGCTCTTTTTACATCGTGGTTAGAAAAACGGGGGGTTAGTTTTTCGATAAATGACTTGAAATGAGTAGTAACTTTTATCACTATAAATTGGCAAGCAATCTACATTGCAAGCAAACTCACTATCAGGGTTTTAATCTCACAATTATTTTTCTTATTTTTTTCATAAATTTTTCCCTTAGATACAGTTTAGCCTCTACATAGTATCATTTTTTTACCGTACCGTAACGTACGGTACGGCATATTCACTATTATGTTCCTTGATTGCTTAGTTGTGGTGAAGGTAGGGAAATTTTGTAAAGGGTAAAACCCTCTACTTACTCGAATAATCCAGTTTGCTCACTAATTATACCTTGTGGGGTGGGTAGATCCAAATGATCAAATGCGGTTTTGGTCAACATACGCCCTCTTGGTGTGCGTTGAATAAAACCCTGTTGGAGCAAAAATGGCTCTACAATATCCTCTAATGCATCACGAGGTTCACTGAGTGCTGCGGCAATTGTTTCAATTCCAACAGGACCACCATTATAATGCTCAACAATAAATTCAAGATAGCGACGATCTAGCATATCTAGCCCTTTTTTATCAACATCAAGGCGCAATAATGCTTTGTCGGCAACGGCACTTGTTACCTCTTTTGCTCCTTCAACTAGCGCAAAATCTGTTACTCGGCGTAATAGCCTTCCTGCAATTCTTGGTGTTCCTCTTGAGCGACGAGCAACCTCTAAAGCACCCTCATCACTCATTCCAACGCCCATTAACCTTGCGCCACGTGAGACAATTTTTACTAATTCATCGGGAGTATAAAAACTTAATCGAACAGGAATACCGAACCTGTCACGCAAAGGCGTGGTCAATAGCCCTGCCCTAGTAGTTGCGCCAACCAAAGTGAATTTTGCAATGTCTATCCTAACCGAGCGGGCGGCGGGCCCCTCACCAATGATTAAATCTAGCTGAAAATCCTCCATTGCGGGGTAGAGAATTTCTTCAACTGCGGGGGAAAGGCGGTGAATTTCATCAATGAATAAAACATCTCGCTCTTCTAGATTGGTGAGCAAGGCGGCTAAGTCACCAGCTTTTGAAATAACGGGCCCTGAAGTTGCTCGAAAACCAACCCCTAATTCTTTTGCAACAATTTGCGCTAAAGTTGTTTTGCCTAATCCCGGAGGGCCAACAAAAAGTACGTGATCTAGTGCAGTTTTGCGCTGTTTTGCTGCTTCAATAAACACCTGCAAATTTGCGCGAGCCGCCTCTTGCCCCACAAATTCATCAAAGCCAGAGGGGCGAAGTGCTACGTCATTTTTTCCATCACGCTCGGCAGATGAATTAGTTAAATCACTCATGAGCTTAACTCTTTCAAGCCAAGACGGATAAGTTTTGCAGTTTCAACATCATCACCCTCTTTTGCAACAATTTGTGCAATCGCACCAGATGCTTGTGCGCTGGAATATCCTAAATTGCTAAGGGCTGAAACCGCATCAGCAATATTGCTTGGGGCTTCGCCATCGCCAATAGCCGATTGCAAGCCCAATGCCCCTTCGTCAATCACCCCTAGGTCTGGGGTTTTGCCTTTTAATTCGCTTACAATTCGCATGGCTAATTTTGGCCCTACTCCTGCGGGTCGGCTCATCATGGTTTTGTCTTGCAATGCAATGGCTGAGGCAATCTCGCTGCTTGAAAGGGTTGAAAGAATGGCCAAGCCAACTTTTGCACCAACGCCTTGCACACTGACCAAGGTATTAAACCATGCTTTTTCTGCTTTAGTTGCAAAACCATAAAGTTTAATAAAATCTTCTCGCACCACCATTTCGATAAATAACACCGCTCCCTCGCCTACTTTTGGTAATGCGTTAAGCGAGCGTGATGAGCAAAAGACTAAATAACAAACGCCCTGCACGTCTAATAAAACATTATCATCGCCATAGTCATCAACAATGCCTTTTAGTTTTGCAATCATGCTTGTTTTACCCTTTTTTCTATGGTGCGATGGTGCGCATGGCAGATTGCAATAGCTAACGCATCAGCATCATCAGCACTAGAAAATTTTGCGGTTGGAAGCAAGGTCTTGACCATTAGCTGAACTTGATTTTTATCTGCATGACCAGTGCCAACCACCGATTTTTTAACTAAATTGGCAGCATATTCACCCACAGGCAAACCAAGTGAGGCTGGTGTCATAAGGGCAATTCCCCTTGCTTGTCCAAGCTGAAGAGCCGAGCGTGCGCCAGCAGAAACAAAGGTTTCTTCAACTGCCGCCTCATCGGGTTGATATTTTTTAATTAAAGCCGATATAGCTTCATATAAGAAAACCAAACGATTAGCCAGCTCGCCATTAATGGGCGGAGCGATCACCCCACAGGCAATATATTTAAGCCGATTACCACTAGATTCAACAACCCCCCAACCGCACCGTCTTAGCCCCGGATCAATCCCGATTATTCTTGTGATTCGCTCAAATTCACTCATATTCCCACCTACTCACATTTCCCTCAACATAGCAAGAAAAAGGTGAACAAAAGGGAAACATTATTATTTTAATCTATGAGGTGTCTTTGCTATCCAATCTGCACCTGCGTAAGTTATACTGATAATAAACACCTCTTTTTTATCATCATCAACGCTAAAGGTAATAACCCCCTTTCGTGCAGTAGGAATAGCTCGCAAATTTGGCAAAATATCATCTCGAATAGTGCCGATATGGGGAGTATGTGCAAGGTTTTTTATGCTTGCCTCAATTTCTGATATTTTTTTCTCAGTTACATCAAATCCAGCATATTCCAAAAGTAAATTGATGATGTCAAACAGATCCTGCTCTACTTCTTTATGTCTGAATATTTTATAAATCATTTATGACTTGGAGGATTTAAGATGCGCTCTAGCTTTGATAAAAAGCGGATCTTGCTCTTTCATCTCAATCCATTCTTTGCGTGGTGTTTGCATACGGCGTTTAATGGTATCGCTCATAGCCGTAAGCGCAACTTTACGCTCTTCTTCATCTTGCATAACCAACTCAATACCTGCTGCTACAACAGAACTTACAGAAGTAAAAACCCCATCTTTCGCTTTTTTATTAGCAAATTCATGATGGCGGTCAGTAAAGCTGATGCTGGTTTTTACGGTCATAAGCAATTCCTTTTGGTGTTACTTAGTGTGACTAAGGGCGGTGGATTTGTCAATCCAAACTTTCTGAAAATTTACAAAAACTAGTTAAAAGCCAAGAAAACTAGCAACCCCTAGCTAAATTACTCTGTCAATTATTTACTTGCAAGATTCTTGGATTCTTGCTAATATGGTTAACGAATCGTAAATGTGGGACATTATTCAACATGATAATTTTAGAAAGATGAAAGGAGGCAGAACATCAGAGCGTAATCTTATTATTCCAGCACTAACCGTTCTTTTTAACAACGGTGGAAACGAGCATATTGTTGAAACAAAAATTCTGACAAGTGAGCTTAGGAAACATATTAACCCAACCCATGCTGATCAAGAACTATTAAAAGGAAGAAGCGATGATCGGTTAAGTCAAGTTATCCGAAACCTAGTGAGTCACAGAACTTTAGAGAAGCAAGGACTCGCACTTTATCAAGTAGAAAATGAAAGCAAAGAGAAAGGTTACAAACTTACAAAAAAAGGAATTATGATGCTCAGGCAGAATGAAGTTAATTTATATCAACTTCGCCTACCCTTTGAGGATTATTAAAAAAAAGCCAGTCAGCAGTAACTGACTGGCCTTGCAATACTGGTAGCAGAGTCAGTATGAAGACGTCCGCCGATATTACACAGTGCTACTATAGCATAATTTCGGTTGAGGGCAAATTAACGATCTGCAATGAAAGGTCATAAATTATTATGACAAAGCCAATTGGCATAATAGCCAAAACAGGGAATATCTGCCCTGAAAGTGGAGTGTGGAAAGTTGTTGGAAGTCCAACAACTACTGCACCTATTGCAAAAGGCAATCGCTTTCCTCCTTACAGGGGAAATGCGGTTAGTTGGAAGTTAATTCAACTAGCATAAAAGCAGAATTTGCCCCTGCTTAATATAGCAGGGGCAAATTCAAATAACAGACTAACCTACCCAGCAGCAATCTTAGCCATATCCTCATCGCTTATTTCAAAGTTAGAATAGACGTTCTGCACGTCGTCATCTTCCAATGTTTCAATAAATTCTAGTGATATGAAAATTGACCTCCAAAAAATAAAGCCCCCCAAAATAAATAGGGAGGCTTTTTAGCTGTGATAGATTATTTCCTATCTTTTGTTTCTTCAACAATTTCTGCCATTTCAACTTCTACTGTTTCATCAATATGAATTGATTCATCGGTATCAATCATGCCAGCATCTGGATCATTATAGACATCAACGTCCAATTTGCCTTCGCTTTTTGCCACAACAGTGGAAACCACCGCATCGCCAGAAACGTTAACGGCTGTTCTTATCATATCCATCAATCGATCAACACCAAGCACAAGGCCAATGCCCTCAATTGGCAAGCCAACTTGCACAAACACCATTGATAACATAATTAGGCCCACTCCGGGAACACCCGCAGTTCCAATAGAAGCTAATACAGACATTAAAATTACTGTTAAATAGCCAGTAATGCCAAGGTCAACACCATAGACATTGGCAATAAACACGGTTGCTACACCCTGCATAATTGCCGTTCCGTCCATGTTTATGGTTGCTCCAAAGGGAACGGTAAACGATGCTACAGAATTATTTACCCCAAAGCGTTTTGTTACAGTTCTTAGTGTTACAGGAATGGTTGCATTTGAGCTTGCAGTTGAAAAAGCAAAGACTTGAGCCGTTCTAATTTTTTTAATAAATTTCACCGGACTTAGCCCAGAGAAGATTTTTAAAACTATCATCATAGTAACAAATAGGTGGAACATTAATGACCCCACAAGCACCATAACATACCCTGCTAATGAAGCTAAAAGACCCATGCCTAAATCTGACATAGCTTTTGCAATTAAAGCAAACACCGCATAAGGCGCAACTGCCATAACAATATTTACCATTTTCATCATAATTTCATTAGCAATCTCAGCTCCCTCAATAAAGGATTTTGCCTTGCGGCCAACAAGCAACATGCTTATGCCAACTAAGATTGAAAAGAAGATAATGGGCAACATATCGCCGTTTGCCATTGAGTTAATTGGGTTTTTAGGAATAATATCAATTATTACCTGAGATAGTGGCGGTGCATCTCTACCTGTAAATGTGGCATCCGATATTAAATTCATACCCTTACCAATGCCCATTACTGCTGCAATAGAAATTGCTGTTGCAATAGCGATGGCCGTTGTTAGCATATAAAGCGCAAAAGATTTTGTACCAATGCGTCCAAGCATTTTTATATTGCCTATTCCGCATACGCCGCAGATTAAAGAGAAGAACACCAAAGGAACAACCAGCATTTTTAGAGCATTAACAAACATCTTGCCAATCACTAAAAATAGCCCATTCACTATATACTCATTAATAAAACTTCCTGAGGCATTCAGACCCAAAACATTGATGGCTAAACCAACAATAATGCCCAATACCATGCCCACCAGTACTTTTACTGTTAAGCTCATTTTTTTACTCTCGCTCATTATATTGCACCTCCCAATGCTATTAAAAACAGCTCCCTAAAGAGGTTAAGCTAGGTTAATGAATGAGTTTGGTCAAATTTGTGACGAAATGGTTGTGGATAATTCTTGGTGACTTAAGGCTATATTTTGATATTAAAATTCCAAGTGACTATCTAATTCGCTATTTGTTGAGGCGACAATAATCCTGCCAATAATGAATTTAACTTGATTGCCACTAGACTTAATAACCCCCAAACCACATCGTCTTAAGCTCGAATTTATTCGAATAACTCTTATGAGTTTTACAATTTTTTATATAGTTCCCCCAATTATTATTTTCCTCTGCATATTAAGAAAAAAGTGAACAAAAAGCGAGCGATATATGGTGGTACTATTGATTTACAAGAATACCAATTTTTGGTATATTGTACTTCAGGAGATTATTATGTCAAAAAATACATCTGTTTCTTTAGGAAGTCATTTTGAGAAATTTATCGACAACCGTATGCAAACGGGGCGATATAGCAGTGCCAGCGAGGTTGTGCGCTCTGGCCTGCGACTACTTGAAGAGCATGAAAATAAGGTCGAAGCCTTACGCACGGCACTAATTGAAGGAGAAGAATCGGGATCTTCAACGCCATTTGATTTTGATGCCTTTATTGCCAGCAAAAAATCTAGCTAAAGCGAGTGACGCAATTTATTTTATCGCCAGCGGCAAAAAACGATCTTGATGGTATTTGGAACTATACCGTTAAAGAATGGGGAGAAGCCCAAGCCGAACGCTATATGCGTGATATAAAAGGGGCATGTTATGGTTTGGCATCTGGCAATCAAAATAGCCTGTCAGCAGAAAATATTAAAGCAGGTTATCGCAAAAGCCTTGTTGGCTCTCATCTTTTATTTTTCAAAATTCTTGATGATGGAACGATTAACATAATTCGTATATTGCACCAGCAAATGGATATTTTGCAGCACTTTAGTTAGAAAATTTTAAAAAAGTGGAACGATTTTATTCAAGAATGTAGAAAATAAATACTCTACCCCTCAGCAATCTTCGCCATATCCTCATCTGAAATTTCAAAATTAGAATAAACATTTTGCACGTCGTCATCATCTTCTAGCGTTTCGATTAGCTTGAGTAAGGTTGCGCCTTTTTCTGCGTTTATTGGTGTGCCGTTGTGGGGTTTGAAGATTGGTTTTACTGCTTGAGCTTCTGCGCTTAATTCTTTTGCTAAAGCAACAGAGACCTCGCCTATCGTCTCAAACCCACAATATATTATATGTCCGCTTTCGTCTGTAATAACATCGTCAGCCCCTGCCTCTAGTGCTGCCATCATTACATCATCTGCACTGCCTGCACTGCTTGGATAAATAATTTCACCAATTCTATCAAACATAAAGGAGACCGAATTTGTTTCTCCTAACGAGCCACCGCTTTTGGTAAAAGAAGAGCGGATATTTGATGCCGTGCGATTGCGATTGTCGGTTAGTGTTTCAACGATTACGGCAACACCTCCCGGTCCATATCCCTCATAGCGCACTTCTTGATATTCAGCACCCTCGTGTGAGCTGGCTTTTTTTATTGCTCTTTCAATATTATCTTTGGGCATTGACTGCCCTTTGGCATTTTGCACCGCTAAGCGCAGACGTGGGTTCATTGCTGGGTCTGGCATTCCCGATTTTGCAGCAACCGTAATTTCTTTTGATAATTTTGAAAATAGTTTTGAGCGCAAACCATCTTGACGACCTTTACGGTGCATAATGTTCTTAAACTTGGAATGTCCTGCCATGATATTTCTTTTCTTAAATTATGTGCTTTTGATTACTTATAAAAAATTTGATAGGGATAAGTCAAAAGGGAAGTGACAATAATGCAAAATAAAATTTCAATACCAGATTTACCGCTAAAAGGTGGCTGTCAATGTGGGGCAGTTAGATATGTTTTAACTAACAAGCCAATAGTGTTTTATATTTGCCATTGCACTAGATGCCAAAAACAAAGCTCATCTGCCTTTGGTGAGAGTTTTAGGGTGTATGCAGCAGATTTAGAGGTTGCAGGCGAAATGAAAACTCTTCAGCGTACAGCACCTTCTGGCTTTACTTTTTCATGTGATTTTTGCCCAAATTGCGGCTCTCGACTTTTTCATCAGCGAGAAGAAAATGAAGCTGTTGTAAATATTAAGGCTGGCTCACTTGATGATACGAGTTGGCTAAAACCAGCTGGGCATATCTGGACAAGTTCAAAACAGGCATGGGTAATAATCCCAGATGATGCTCTTGTGTATGAGCAGCAGCCTGACAATTATGATGAGTTGGTGAAGCGATGGGCGGAGATAGTAGAATAGGCGTAGCTGGTTTTATTAGAACCCCACCCATGTCTTTTTGTTAGAACCCCCACCCGTATCTTTTCGTTAGAACCCCCACCCTCAATCCCTCCCCGCAAGGGGGAGGGAAGCGACAGGTTTTTCGTGCTTAATAGGTCTTTTCATTGTTTTCACATTTAATTTTAGCTTTTTTGATGAATAAAAAAATTAGCGACAATTAACCTCCCTCCCCCTTGCGGGGAGGGATTGAGGGTGGGGGTTCAGTAAAAAGATATGAGTGAAGTTTAAAAACAAAATACTCAATTTATCATTTGCGATAATGCACATACCGCCCTATCACTAACATCAAATATCTTGCGCAAAAATTTGGAAAACATCATGCAACATTCTGCTTTCTCATCAATAGCTCTGGTTAAAGAAATTGAATCACCTGAAAATCCGGGTGCGTTAGAAAAGCGGGTTGCGCTTATTCCTGATGATGTTGGTTTGCTTACCAAAGCTGGTGTTAAAGTCTATGTTGAACATGGTGCTGGCGAGGGTGTTGATTTTAGTGATGAAGAATATCAAAAAAACAATGCGATTATGCAAAGTGCTGAGCAGATTTATAAGGATAAGCAGCTTATTATTAAGTTTAAAGGCCCTTCTCTTGCTTCAATAAAGCAAATGCAAAGAGGAAGCACTTTATTTTGCATGGCGCATTTTCACTCCTATCCAGAGCGAGCGAAATTGCTGCAAGATAGGCATATAAATGTTATTGCCATGGAAGAAATATATGAATCTCCTAAGGTGAATAGTGATGAGAATATTCTTTCTCGTGTGGCGATGAATGAAGCATTGCGTCCATTTTTTGCTGATAATAGCATGGGTGGATTACGTGTAAGAATCATTGGGTGGAGCAAAAGATTACGCCAAGCAATAAATCGCTGCAGCAATCGCTCTCCTCGCTCATTAAGAATAATTCAGCCTAATCTTAAATTTGAAGAATTAGACGCAATTGGAGAAAATGCACTTTATTTTTATGATAGTAAATCTTTTAAAGATGAGTATGAAATAATTGAAAAACTTAAAAAAGCTGGCACAAATGTTTTTGACCTTTATGCGTTTGAGAAAAAAAATGGCAAAGATGCTATTGCAAAATATCGAGCCAACCACTTACCTGTTGAATATGGATTGCGACGCATTCAATGCCTACATGAAACAGGGCAGAGTGGGGCGGCTTATGGTTTGAAATTACTTAAAGAGAATAAGCCAGAATTGGATATAAAAACCGCTAAAGTCGTTGTTTTGGGTTATGGAAATGTTGGGCAAGGAGCATTAGATGAAATCCATCAGGCTGGCGTTAAAAATATTAATGTTTTAGGGCGCACACATACTGCAAAAGGGAGGATTGATTTTTGGTTAAAAAATGCAGACCTTATCATAAATGGAGCAGAGCAATCAGCCAATTTACGAGGGATAAACTTCTTAATTTCTAATCAACACCTCAAAAATTTAATTCCAGATGGATCAGTTGTTATTGATTTAGTTGGCGGTAGCTCAACTAATAGAAGCCCAGTAGAGGCGGTGATAAATTGCAGTTTTTTAACCGACCCCCATTTTGTGCAAGATGGGGTAACAATTTCTGCCCTTTGGGGCTGGCCAATGATGGGAATGATGCGAGAAACCGCCATTCGATATTCCTCACAAATAGTAGAGATTTTACTTGGTCATGAAAGGCTGATTGATGGGCTTGATGCATTAAAACCAAATGTTGAGCAAGCATTGGTATGTGGTGCTTTTGAATATGAGGGATAGATAGCAAAATAAATGAGCGATAATTTATGATTTGATTGATCTAGGACAAATAGTTTAGCTTTTTTTTGCTATAGATTACACAAGATAGATAGATTTAAGGGTAGAGAAATATTTACTCGCTTGAAAAATTTGCTGATCTGTGCGTTACTTATCTAGGATAGTTATATTTAGGGGAAATATTATGCTTTTGAAATTTACAATTATTTATGTGCTGGTTATGCCTGTTATTATGCTGGCGTATTTTCTTTTTGCGCTTGTTGCACCACAATTTGGTTTAGTTAATGCTTCAAGTTTCATCTGGGGAACAGTTGCTAGTGCTATTGTTGCTTTACCCGTCTCTTGGGTTGCAACAAAAAAAATAATGGCTATGGCATAACAATTAGTTAAGCCTTAAATGTTGTTTGCTTTGAGTTTTGCTATCATAGATAGCAATTGATTTTTGCGTTTTCTTGCCAACTTCTATTATTAGAAAGTTATTTCTTTGCCACGTTTGTTTGCAATCGTGACTTCAAGTAATCTATCTGAAAATTTATGCTCACAAGGCCAAGTAATATCTAGCTCTTCAAGACGATTTCCTTCTATGGATTTTATGGTCAAACCCTGATTCTTCATTGTTTCAACTGGGCTTTTATCTTCCCATTCGATTAAATAAGGCAATGCACCATTTGCTATCAAATTACCTTTCTTTGGCACTGAAAATTGCCAATTAAGATTTCCTCGACTAACAGTCACTGGCTCTCCATGATCTTCCTTCATCTGCTTTGTTGCAGTTTTAATATCGGTTGTACTTGCAACATATGTTAATAACTGGCATCCGTTTTTTAGGCGTTGTTGTACATTTTTATCTTCAAGGCCAAACCAGCGTAAATGCAATATTGGCTCAGCATTAGGATCAATAGCAATCACTTCAAGGTAGATTGGGTAGTTTCCTTCAATTCGCCATAAAGCATTATGAGTTCCAAACAGCTCATGCTTGCCTCCGCCAATTGGCGCAACCCCCAAAGCATTACTCATAAAGTCTATGCCACTTGCCAAATCAGCAGCACCAAAGGCAACATGATCTAATTGCAAACTCATAAATAATCTTTCTTGCTCATAATATTAAAAATCAGGCATATTTTGCGCTAAACTTCCACCCACTCTTAGTGGGGAGATTTTGGTGCATAGTCCTGTTTTATTGTCTGTTTCAATCATCACGCCAGATAGGCTTGCTTCGCCCTCAGCTGGGGCGAATCTGCCTTTTGGAATTCCTGTTAAAAAACGATTTAACGGCTCATCGGTTTGCACACCGATTACACTGTCATAATCGCCACACATTCCAGCATCAGACATTAAAGCTGTCCCGCCATTTAATATGCGATGATCTGAGGTTGGGATATGAGTATGAGTGCCAACTACGATTGAGGCTCGACCATCTAAAAAATGCCCCATTGCCTGAATTTCAGATGTTGCCTCAACATGAAAATCAACAATGATTGCATCTGCCATTTCACCAAGTGGACATTGAGCAATAGCTTCTTCAATTGCTAGAAATGGGCAATCAATTGGGTTCATAAATACTCGACCCAAGCCTTGCACCACAAGAACCTGCTGCCCATTTTTTGCCGTAACTAATGTTGCGCCACGGCCAGCAGTTCCCTTTGCCATATTTACTGGGCGCACAAGGCTCTGCTCTCTAGCAATATAGCCAAGTGTTTCTTTTTGATCCCAAGCATGATCGCCTAATGTTACTACATCAGCTCCTGCATTTCGCAAGTCATTATAGTGTTTTTCAGTCAACCCACGCCCATGAGAAGCATTTTCTCCATTCACCACAACAAAATCTAAGGACAATTGTTCAATAAGTTTGGGTAAACGCTCACTAATTGCATTGCGCCCGCTTTTACCAACAACATCTCCAAGAAATAATATACGCAAAACAAAACCCCACTAAACATCTTTATTAAATTGCAAAAACTCTTTTTCAGTTACCATAAAATCAAGCGGTATATCATGGTCTTCATTATTGATATTATCTACTTCTTGCACGCTAAAACCATAACCTACTAAAATCGGTTTGGTTTTCATTTTGGCAATGCTTCTATCATAATAGCCATTACCAAAACCAAGTCGATTTGCATTTTTATCAAACGCAACCAAAGGCATGAGAATATAATCAGGTTTTACTTCTTTAAAACTAGGATTTGGGCAAGAAATACCCGCAATATCTTTTATAAGCTCATGGCCTTCTTCCCACTCTCTAAAAACCATCGGCTTTTCTTTTTCTACAATAACTGGCAGGCAAAGTTTAAATCCTTTTTCATCTAATTTCATAACCAAAGGAATGCAATCTAGCTCATTTTTAATTGGCAAGTAAAAAGCAATCACACTTTCATCATTAAGCGAAATATTTTTTAAGAATATTATTGCTGCATCATTTGCTGCGCTAATCTTATGGTCTTTATCAATATTCGCACGCCTAGAAAATGCCTGTATTCTTTGTGCGGGTTTTGAATTTTTTTCTGGTGACATGTATTTCTTTTAAACCTATAGAATTTGTGCCACCCAACCGTGGGTTCAAAGATCTCGGAAACCTAGGTGAATAGGTGGGCACCGCATATCCAAGTCCACGAACCTGATCAGAGGCAGCTCCCTGAGAAAAGTTAAGGCTCCAAGGATAAAAAAACCTTCACGAGATGGGCAGCATGTTAGATATAAGACTTAAAGAGCAATTGTGCAAAGACTTGTTTTATTTTTTATCAGATAATGTCTCTACTAATAGTTCAATTTTTTTTGCAACCATAGACATACGATCAGAATACTCGTCTTTTATCTCCTCATTATCTTTTAATAATGATGATCCTTCTTCGTTTAACACCTCATATTGATCTTGCAATTCTTTAAAATCACCTTCAAGTTCAACTAAACTATCCATTATCGCAATTCCAGCCATAACTATTAAGCGATTATCCCCTATTTCGCCAAAATCATCTTTAAAGCCATCAACAAAAGCATTAAAGCGTCGCCCAAGACTCAATAAATGTTGTTCTTGGCCATCTTCACATGCCATTCGATATTTACGATCATTTATTTCTATTGTTACTTCTGACATTATTTGACCCTATTTCACCAAAACCGACTTTATAGTTTCCATTGCATCAACAAGCTGTTTTGACACTTCATCAGCAGATTTATCTAATATTTTTTCTTTTTGTGTTGAGCGAATTAGATCAGAGCTAAGTTTTGATTTTTGAAGTAAAAGATTTTCTATTTCATTTTGCAGTTTAAATATTATCTTATCTTGATCTATATTTTGAGAGATAACAGCTTCAAGATTATCTATAGCTTTATCTAAACGTGTTGAAGCAACTTCTACTTTATTCTCGCTATTTTGTTCACCCATATAGATATTCCCTTAACTTAGTATACCGAATCTACTTTTAATAATAAGCCTTACCAAATTGTATTTTGCAACCATCAAGAACCCAGTTCACATGTTTAACTGGTAATAAGCAGATATTGACTCTGTTTTTTGACCCAGTTATGTCATTATCCTAATAAAGAAATAAATTTCATTCAAATTAGAAGAACATAATGGCCTCAAAACAACAAAATATGGCAAACGCTATTCGTATCCTTTCACTTGATTGTGTTGAAAAAGCAAAAAGTGGCCATTTAGGCTTACCGCTTGGGGCAGCTGATGTAGCAACTGTGCTATTTTCAAAATTTCTCAAATTTGATCCAAAAGCACCAAATTGGCCAAATCGTGACCGATTTGTACTTTCAGCAGGGCACGGCTCAATGCTGCTCTATAGTGCGCTTTATCTTTTGGGATATGAAGAGGCAAGCATTGATGAGCTGAAAAAATTCCGCTCGCTTGGCTCAAAAACCGCTGGTCACCCTGAATATGGTCACCTTGATGGCGTTGAAACAACCACAGGGCCATTAGGTCAAGGCATAGCTAATGCGGTTGGCATGGCCATTGCTGAAACAAAATTGGCCAAAGAATTTGGTGACGAATTGATGGATCATTTCACATATGCACTTGTTGGTGATGGTTGCCTTATGGAGGGTATCAGCCACGAGGCGGCTTCGATTGCTGGGCATTTAAAACTCAATAAATTAATTGTGCTTTGGGACGATAATGACATAACAATTGATGGACATATTTCGCTAGTTGATAGTACCGATCAGCGAGCAAGGTTTAAAGCATATGGCTGGGAAGTAATTTCCATTGATGGGCATGATCCAAGTGAAATTGCAACAGCAATTGAAACTGCAAAAAATAGTGATAAGCCAAGTTTTATTGCTTGTAAAACTATTGCGGGATTTGGCGCACCAACACTTTCTGGCAAGCCAAAAGCCCATGGCGGCCCTTATGGAGCTGATGAAGCTGAGGGAATTCGCCAAGCTCTTGGCTGGACAAATGAGCCATTTGAGGTGGATCAAAAAATTATCGATGATTGGCGATTAGCTGGTCTGCGTTCAACAAAAGTTCGAGTAAAATGGGAAAAGCTGCTTAAAAACTTAGGCGATGATTTATGCGATGAGTTTAACCGCCGCTTTAATGGCGATTTGCCAATTGATATTAACAAAGCAATGATTGAGCATAAACAAGAATTGGCGAACGAAAAACCAGCCGTTGCTACTCGTAAAGCATCACAAATGGCATTAGAGGTTATTAATAAATTTATTCCAGAAACCATTGGTGGATCAGCAGATTTAGCAGGATCAAACCTTACTAAAACTTCAAAATTAGATGATTATAGTGCCGATAATTACGCTGGGCGTTTTATTAATTATGGCGTGCGTGAGCATGGCATGGCCGCAATTATGAATGGCATCGCCCTGCATGGCGGATTAATTCCTTATTCTGGTGGATTTTTTATCTTTTCAGATTATTGCCGCCCCTCAATTCGCCTTTCTGCACTTATGGGAATTCGCACTATTCACGTCATGAGCCATGATAGTATTGGGGTGGGTGAAGATGGTCCAACTCATCAGCCAGTTGAGCATTTAGCTTCTTTTAGAGCCATGCCAAATATCAATGTTTTTAGACCATGCGATGCAACTGAAACTGCTGAATGCTGGCTGTTAGCACTTGAAAATAAAACAACTCCAAGCATTTTAGCACTTTCTCGCCAAGGCACACCAACAATTCGATCAGAAATGGTAATAGATAATTTATCAGCAAATGGTGCTTATATTATTTGTGGTGATAGCGAAGCAGATGTTGCAATTTTTGCAACTGGCACTGAGGTTGCAATTGCCATTGAGGCTTGTAAAATGCTCAAAAAATCTGGCACATCGGCCAAGGTAATTTCTGTTCCGTGCTTAGAGCTATTTTACGCAAGCGAAAAAAGCTATCGTTCATCAGTGATTGGCTCGCCAAAAGCACGTGTGGCAATTGAGGCAGGGGTTTCTCAATCTTGGGATAAGTTACTTGGTGAAAATGGAGTATTTGTTGGTATGGACAGTTTTGGTGCAAGCGCACCAGCTAGCGATTTATATCAACATTTCAACATAACTGCTCAGGCAGTTGTAGATGGAGCAAATAAGCAGTTATAATTTGCTAAAATTAATAAACCTTTCATTGAAATATAAATTGTGATTGCCTCACAATTGGTTTTGTTTTAAACTGTTTTAAGACTCGCTTGCTTAATGCAAAGCGAAATAAACGGAGCGAAATATGCTTGATTTGCCAACAATGGACGATATTGAACTTAGGCATAAAACTGTTTTAGTTCGGGTAGATTTAAATGTTCCTGTGATGAGAGGTAAAGTTACAGATGACACTAGAATTATTCGCTTTGTGCCAACAATTAGAGATATTATTAAGGTCAATGGCAAGGCAGTTCTTTTGTCGCACTTTGGTCGCCCAAAGGGAAAAGTTGATGAAAAATTTTCTTTAAAAATAGTTGTAGATTCAGTTGAAAAAGCTCTTCATAAAGATGTTATTTTTATTTCTACTGATTGGAATGACGTAAGTGAAGCAAAGAAGATAATTGATGATGCTCCATTAGGCTCTATCATTATTATCGAAAATACTCGTTTTCACTCAGGTGAAGAAAAAAACGATATTGAATTAGCAAAAAGAATGGCTAGCCTTGGTGAGATTTATATCAATGATGCTTTTTCAGCGAGCCATCGCGCTCATGCCTCTACTGAACAATTAGCGCATCTATTGCCTGCATTTGTTGGCAGGGCAATGCAAAAAGAATTAAGAGCACTTTCATCTGGACTTGATAAACCCGCTCACCCAGTTATTGCAATCATTGGCGGGGCTAAGATTTCTACCAAGATTGATCTGATTGAGAACCTACTTAAAAAAGTTGATGGCTTGGTTATTGGCGGTGGAATGGCAAATACATTCCTTTATGCAATGGGTATTGGCATTGGCAATTCACTTTGTGAAAAAGACCTTAGTGAGACTGCTATTAGAATTATGGATAAATCTGAAAGTGAGCATTGTGCAATTATTTTACCAGTTGATGCAAATGTTGCTTGGAAGTTTGAAGCCAATGCTAAAAACCGTTTTTATGGACTTGATGCAATGGATCCAAACGGCATGATTTTGGATATTGGCCCTGCTTCTATTGAACGGATTAAAGGGGCGATTGATGAGGCTAAAACTATTGTTTGGAATGGCCCACTTGGTGCTTTTGAATATGAGCCTTTTGATGCAGGAACTGTTGAAATTGCAAAATATGTTGCGAAACGCACCGTTGAGGGCAAATTAGTTTCAATTGCTGGGGGTGGTGATACCGTATCGGCACTTGCTCATGCGGGTGTTGTTGATGACTTTACCTATGTTTCAACTGCAGGCGGTGCTTTTTTAGAATGGATGGAGGGCAAAACCCTACCAGCCCTTTTGGCGTTAAAAAAATAGCTATCAAATTTAAGCCTTATTACTGTTTTAATTTATTGCTAATTTTATAGCCTAAAAAGAGTATAATAATGCAGACGCAAATATTTTTAATAACTCCCCCAAACATGGCAATAAATGAGCTGATCCTTTGGATTGAGGAAACTCAA